>CAZTCY010000070.1:0-15326 GCA_964612715.1 uncultured Nitrosomonas sp.
GCCTTACGGCTGTTCGCTGCGCTTTGCTTGCGTCGTTCAATTTTGCCTTACACTGTGCATCCCTTGATCGAGATCATGAACAGGTTCTGAGACCCGGATTGGCGGCCGGTTAAAGGGCAAAAGGGAGCATCTTGTCCGGATTTGACTTATGATTGGGCTTTGGGCGAGTGAAAGGTGCGGTACTATGGATGGGTTACTTGTTTTAATGGTATTGGTTATCGCCGGAATCATCGTGCGGTTTTATCTCTCGGGAAAAACAGTCTTGCAGCCCGGACAGCAGGCGCCGGACTTCAGATTGCAGGATCAGTATGGCCAGATCCATACGCTGGCCGACTTCAAGGGCAAATGGCTGGCGCTGTATTTTTATCCCAGGGATGATACGCCGGGTTGTACCCGGCAGGCCTGCGCATTTCGAGACGATCTCGGCAAGATTAAAGCGCTTGGTGCCGAAGTGATTGGCGTCAGCGTGGACACGGTCGAGAGTCATACCGGTTTTGCCAGCAAATTCGGCTTGTCATTTCCGCTGCTCGCCGATGATACTGCCGAAACAGCGGCGCGCTATCATTCACTGATTAACCTGGGTATCGTTAAATTTGCCAGACGCAATACGTTTCTTATCGATCCGGCAGGTAGAATCGCCAAAGTCTATCTTTCCGCAAGCGCGTGCCATAATTCAGGCGAAGTTGTCAGCGTCCTTGAACAGTTAAAACAGGCCGGACATCCGGATTACGCCGATTGATCGCATCCGATGCTGAAACCAGCATCCGGATAGCGTCGACAGGAAACTATTGCATCGATCAGGAATCCATCAGCCTATGTGTGCGGACAATGCAAGATTGCTTAGAACCTGCTCAAGATTTCACTAAAGAGCACATTGCGGCGTTAAAACCGAACTCAAAATGCTCACATACTTCAAGTATGCTGCGCTTTTTCGTTCAATTTTGCCTTGCACTGTATCTCTTGAGAGAGATCTTGAACGGGTTCTTAAAACAGTTCATCTTAGTTCAGTAGAGGGATGTTAGAAAATGGCAAATTTCACGGAAGACCAATTGCAGCAAATCAAGACGGCATTACACAAACGTTATCTGGAACTGCAGGACGAAATCCGCAGCGAACTCGTCAACGCCGGTGAAGAATTTGATATCAGCCATGCGGACGATATTAACAATATACTCGCTGATGTCGATACCGCACTGGTTGACAAGCAGATCAACGAAATGCGTGAACTTGAAATGTCCGAAAAATATCTGATGGAACTTGAGTTCGGCGACTGCGTTGATTGTGGCGAGGAAATCGGTTTCGAGCGCCTGATTGCGAATCCTTCCACGCAACGGTGCATCGAATGCCAACGAAAATTCGAGAAATTCTATCCACCTGGCAGCATGCCATCGCTGTAACCGGTGGTTTTTATTTCTTAAGCAACACCAGTACGGCGCCGCTGCCGCCATCTTCCGGTCTGGCCTGGCAGAACGCAAGCACAGCGCGGCATTGCGCCAGCCAACCACCGATTCTGTGCTTTAACACCGGCACTCCGTCCGCGGAGCTCAGCCCTTTGCCATGAATAATCAGAACGCACCGATAGTGGTTCTGTATCGCATGTTCCAGGAATAAAGCAAGCTGTTGTCTGGCGGCATCCTGCGTCAGGCCATGCAGATCCAGATGATCCTGTACAGCCCAGTACCTGTTCCTGAGCCGCCGCAGGGTTTGCCGGGATACCCCGGGGCGCAGAAACGACCATTCGTCATCCATTTCGATGTCCAGAAAAACATCGAAGGTCTCATCTATTCCGCTTGCGGTCCGGTTGTCGCGCTGTGGCTTGGGTTCCGGCTTGCGCTGCCGGATAATGACCTTATCGTTGGCCGGTAATGGCGTAACATCCTGCATTGCGGCACGAAATACGGCCTGATCATCCGGGTCGGGTGTTGTTGCGTCATCTTTCTTGGGCATCCGTTGTGCAGATCAAACCTTACAGCATGTGATCAAAATACCTTTCCGCATCCAGTGCCGCCATGCAGCCGCTTGCCGCGCTGGTTACTGCCTGGCGGTAAATATGATCCTGTACATCGCCTGCTGCAAATACACCCGGAATGCTGGTGGCTGTTGCATTACCCTGGCGCCCGCTTTGCGTGATGATATAGCCGTTTTCCATATCGAGCTGACCGGCAAAGATAGCGGTATTCGGCTTATGACCGATGGCAATAAAAACGCCGTGCAGATCAATGGTCTTGGCCGTATCGTTCTGCGTGTTTTTAATCCGCATGCCGGTCACGCCGCTGTTATCGCCGAGCACTTCGTCGAGCACATGATTGAGTTCCAGCCGGATATTGCCGTTTCTGGTCTTCTCCATCATTTTGTCGATGAGAATCTTCTCGGAGCGGAATTGTTCCCGCCGATGAACAACGGTAACGCTTTTAGCGATATTGGACAAATAAAGCGCTTCTTCAACAGCAGTGTTGCCGCCGCCAATCACTGCGACATCCTGGTTTTTATAGAAAAACCCGTCACAGGTTGCACAGGCCGAAACGCCGCGTCCCATGAATGCTTCTTCGGATGGCAGCCCGAGATATTTTGCCGATGCGCCGGTAGCGATAATCAACACGTCGCAGGTATACGTGCCCTGATCGCCGATCAGCGTAAACGGTTTTTCCTTAAGCCGGGCGGTATGAATATGATCAAAAATAATTTCGGTGTCGAAACGTTCCGCATGCTTCTGGAAACGTTCCATCAGCTCGGGCCCTTGTACGCCCATCGCATCAGCCGGCCAGTTGTCGACATCGGTGGTTGTCATCAGTTGGCCGCCCTGCTCCAGTCCGGTGATAATGACAGGCTTCAGATTAGCGCGCGCGGCATAAACCGCAGCGGTATAACCGGCGGGGCCGGAACCGAGAATTAAAAGTGGACAGTGTCTCGTCGTCATGATTACGCTATAAATTGAAATAAATGCATGAACTATACTGAGTAACGCCGTTAATCTCAAGGTTCGGCTGATGCTCGATTGGGTGAATGGAGATTCGCGGGAAAACTGATTTACAGCTTAAGCAATTCGCAATACTAGCGTAAAATAACACCCCTGCCCTGGTAGCTCAGTGGATAGAGCGACCCCCTCCTAAGGGGTAGGTCGGACGTTCGATTCGTCTCCAGGGCGCCAGTAAAACAATTAGACGCAAGGGTCTGTTAATTTTGGGGTTCACTAAAACTTGTGCGGATCATCAGCGGGATCATTTACGGCATTCATGTTCTATTCAAATCCGAACTGGAGCTATCTTAAAATGTCGAAAATTCATTATCATTTGAATACCCGAGATAAATAATGAGAGCTATTATCGCAACCACCTTAGGTTTACTAATTGTTATGACATTATTTGCAATGGAGAAAACTGTGACAGCAAGTTTCGTTGAATCAGGCCAAAAAATCAGTGCAAAAACAGATTATATTGTCTTTGGCATGGGCTGTTTCTGGGGTGCCGAGAAGCGTATGAGTGAAATTCCTGGCGTTCTCGATGTGGAAAGTGGTTATGCTGGCGGTGACCTTACTGGTGTCGGGTATCAGCAGATATTGAATTACGAGAAGGAGGTTCGTGCAGGTAAAGCTGCGGGGCGGAACCATGCCGAAGTCATCAAGGTGACTTTCGACACGGAAAAAGTGACTCTGGAAGCTGTTTTGGCGAAATTCTGGGAAAACCATAATCCGACGCAGGGTGATCGTCAAGGCAACGACATCGGCAGCAATTATCGGAGTGCGATTTATTATCACGATGCGGTTCAGAAAGACGTCGCAGCAGTAACACAGGATATTTACCAGCAAGCACTGGGTGCGGCTGGCTACGGCCCGATTACCACTGAAACGCTGCCATTGAAGAATTACATCAGAGCAGAGGAATACCACCAGGATTATCTGCAGAAGAATCCTGACGGATACTGCGGTCTTGGTGGCACAGGGATAAAGTATCCGGCATTAAACCAGGAGGCTGTACAAAAAACCGCATCGAACAGTGCAATAATGGCTGAGCGTATGCAACCGCTGGATGGTCAGGATTTAAATTTTGCACAACAGTTGGTTATTTTTGAAGCCGAGAATTGCGAATTCTGTAAACAGTTTAATGAAGAGATTCTCAATCACTGGCAAGCGGAAGTGCCTGTTGTTGCAACGATGAACGCAAATCCTCCTGCTGGCTGGGTGCTGGAAAAACCGCTATTTGCTGCGCCGACCATTGTGCTGTTCAGAGATGGCAAAGAAGTCACCCGTTACACGGGATATAACGGGGAAAAATCCAATTTCTGGAAATGGCTGGGTTTTCAATTATTATCGCCGGAACAACAAAAAATAGCCTTTGAGCAAGGTACTGAGCCTCCGTTTACTGCGACCAATTTAGATGAAAAACGCCCGGGAAAATTTGTTGATCCGATTACGGGAGCGACACTTTTTCTCAGTCGGGCAAAATTCGATAGTGGGACCGGCTGGCCTAGCTTTTTCGATCCCATTGAAGGATCAGTAACGCTTCACGAGGATAATTCTCACGGCATGAAACGGATCGAGGTTCGCAGCGCAAGCTCCGGTATTCACCTTGGACATGTCTTCAATGATGGTCCGGCACCGACCTTCAAACGGTACTGTATTAATGGTAATGTTCTAAAATTCGTTCCAGACTGACAGCTATCTGAATTGCTGTCGACATACTAAGAACCTGTTCCAGATCTCACTGAAGGGCGCATTGCTGCGTTAAAATTGAACTCAAAATGCTCACATACTCCACAAGTATGCTCCGCTTGTTCATTCAATTTTGCCTTACACTGCATCCCCTGATCGAGATTTTGAGCAGGTTCTAAGATGTTTAGTATATTTTTAAGTTATTGGTCGATCGTTAATACTGCTTGACAAATAGTATTAATTCTGTCACCTTGACGACAGTTTTTTGTCAATGGAAACTAGGGTTCCGATGCCTGAATTAAAGGCGTGTCTGGTCCAAGAGTTTCCGGTCTCGTGATAACGAGGCTCCACGGAGGGATAAAAGCCCGGGAGATTAGGTAATGTACTTTTGTACATTATATTCCCGGTGATTAGCCACTAAAGGAGACTTCGTTATGTATGCCCCAATCGTCTTATCTTCTTATCTTTCCAGTAGTCTCAACGGAACAACACTCACGCTTCCAGCTTTCGGATTATTCATACGACGTCGTATGAGCAACTGGCCGGGAAGAAATACGATCACTGATCGATCATTTTTCCTCGCGCTTATCCTGCTATCCCTACATCTGATATCACCGGTATCTGAGACTGAGCCATTTGGCATCCTTCAGATTCCCGGTTAATGCACAAGTTTTGACTTGAGCTGAATAATATTTCATTACATTTATCGGGGCATCAATGTCGACCGTTCAAAATCCAAAAAACAAAAGCTTTTCATCTGAAATGAAATCAACGGATACCGTGATGCTTAACCGCAGCATGGGTATCTGGAATAGTTTTACACTTGGCTTTGCAGTGGTTTCACCTGTCGTTGGACTTTATGCCATCGTCGGAGTGCAGACCAACGTTACCGGCGGAGGCTGGTTTGCAGCGCTCGTAATATGCTTGATCATGCAATTATTGGTGGCCACTGTCTATGCGGAACTGTCTTCCCAATTTCCCATTGCGGGTGGCGCTTACAAATGGGCGCGTCAGCTCGGTGGTACCATTGCAGGTCAGTATGCCGGTGGGGTGTACGTCTGTTCAACTATTGCCATGCTGACTACAACCGCCTACACGGGGGGGATCTGGCTTGCCATTCTGTTTGATTCTCCAAGCGCAACAGGAATCATGATGGTATTCTGGGGTTTGATTTTTCTGCTGATTTGCATGCTGCTCAATCTTGCGCATGTCAATGTGTTTAAGTCAGTTATTGCGCTCGGGGTATATGCCGAAATTATAGGTTCATTCGGCATCGCCTTGTTGCTTTTCCTGTTCTTCCGGGAACACCCTTTCTCCGAATTATTCCAGCATCTGGGTTCCGGTACGGCACCCGATAAGTTCTCTGCATTTTTGGCGGCACTGGCCATTGCCGGATGGGCATTTATCGGATTTGATGCCTGCTCAACGACTTCGGAAGAAACGCATCAACCCAAACGTATGGTGCCCCGCGCAATTTTCTTCTCATTGTGTGCGGTAGGAGCCGTCGTTGTTTTTAACTCTGCTGCATTGACGTTATCGTTCGACCACGACACCCTGGCGAAAACCAGCGCGACATTTGATCCCATTACGCCACTCATTACAACACATATCGGAGACTGGTTTGAAAAACCTTTTCTGGCAATCGTGGTCATTGCATTTCTCGCTTGTGGTGCCTCTGTCGTCAAATATACCTCGCGCATCGTATTTTCAATGGCGCGTGAAGGCAATATGCCGGCATTTCTCAGTCATGTCACCGCTGCCCAATCTCCCCGCAATGCGATTCTTTGCACAGTATCCCTGGCAAGCCTGGGATTGCTGTTCGGACTGAATGATCAAGCTGTCGCCACCATCATCGCATTCGGTACCGGGGGACTCTACGCGATGTTTTCGATGACGACAGGCGTGGGTTTATACACCCGGCTTACCGGCCGCTGGGATCCGTCACTCGGTGAGTTGCGATTAGGCCGGTGGGGGCTGGTGATCAATATTATTGCCTTTCTCTGGTCATTATTCGAGTTGATCAACATTGCCTGGCCGCGTACTTATTTATCCGCACCCGATGCGCCCTGGTGGCAGCTCTGGGCGGTACCGCTGGTTCTGGGAAGTATCATCAGCGTAATAACCTTAACCATTCTGATAAGGAGAAGCAAATGAATCACGATAATGTATTCCTGTGGAAACAATGTATCCAGGGAGGATGCCACTGGTCCGGCATCATGCGCCGTGGCACTACCTTGCGCCTGACCGATATAGACGGGGGTGCGAATGCGGCTGTGCTGTTCTTTAACCAGGAAGAAAAGCTCGAACGCTACAACATGGCAGACACCTTGAAAGCGCAGCATACATTCCGCCTGACCAAAGGACACGCCTGTTATTCGGATATGGGGCGGATTTTCTGTTGCATTACTGCAGATACTGCGGGCTGGAACGACACGGTATGCGGATTGAGCGATGCCCGTTTAATCCAACAGAAATATGGCATTGCGCGCTATCAGGAGCATCGCAATCAAATGTTCCGCAGTGGCCTGGACGGCATACTCATCGAATTGGGTAAATGGGGATTAGGTATGCGCGACATCGTGTCCAACATTAATTTTTTCTCAAAAGTGACCGCGGATGCCAATGGCGAATTGACCTTTCATGCCGACAATAGTAAGGCCGGTGATTATGTTGATTTGAGCTTTGAAATGGATACCTTGGTTATTCTCTCTACCGCGCCGCACCCGCTGGATCCAAAGCCGACTTACCAGCCCGGCGCTGTCGGTTTGGCGACATTTGTGACATCCGCCGAAGCGGTTTCGGCATGTCAGCAAATCGCCGAGAATGTCAGAGGATTGCACAATACCTATCAGTTTTATCACTCTTGTGGAGGTGCATTATGAGCGCGCATACATTTGTAGAAAGCAAACTCAATCCTGATCTCGCCGTGGTTGATGAAATTTGTGCGGCTGGCGAACCCTGGGTTGGCGTCGTCAAGCAAGGGCAGATTTTCCGTATCGTTGACCTGGAGGGCAATCAAGCTGTCGATACGTTGTTTTTCAATGCCGATCGCGCATTGGAACGCTATAGCGCCACCGATACCATTCGATCTCAGAATAAACTGTATCTGACCGCAGGCAGTAAACTCTGCTCCAATTTTGGCAATACTATGCTCTCGATCATCGCCGACACTTGTGGGCGTCATGACACATTGGGGGGTGCCTGCGCAGCAGAAAGTAATACGGTGCGCTATGCGCTGGAAAAGTACCCGATGCACAGCTGCCGGGACAATTTTCTGCATGCGCTGGCACACGAAGCGGCCTGTGAACGATTAGGTATGAGCAAGCGCGATATACCGAGCAATATCAATTTCTTTATGAACGTGCCGGTCACTGAAGCGGGTAACCTGGAATTCGTCGATGGCGTCTCTGCACCCGGCAAATATGTCGAAATGCGGGCTGAAATGGATGTGTTGGTATTGATTTCGAATTGTCCACAACTCAATAATCCATGCAATGCCTATAACCCGACCCCAATTCGTTTGCTGATCTGGGATTCTCAGTGATGATATCTTGAACAATTGATGGATTCGGCTTTCCATTCATGTAGAAAAGGATAACGCTATGTTTAATAAAGTTTTGATTGCCAATCGTGGGGCCATTGCCTGTCGGATCATTCGTACACTGCGCCGCATGCGGGTAAGCAGCGTAGCTGTCTATACCGAAGCAGACGCTTTATCACGACATGTCACCGAAGCGGATGAGGCCTACTGTATTGGCAGCGGGCTCGCCGCAGAAAGTTATTTGCGCACCGATAAAATCCTGGAGGTTGCCCGGCACAGCGGTGCGCAAGCGATCCATCCCGGTTATGGTTTTCTCAGCGAAAAAGCTGATTTTGCCGAACAATGCGCTGCGTACGGCATCTGTTTTATCGGCCCTACACCGCAGCAAATGCGCGACTTTGGCTTAAAGCATACGGCACGTGCCCTGGCATTGGACAATCAGGTACCGCTTTTGCCGGGCAGCGGTTTGCTGGAAAACCTTGCGGCTGCCTGTCATCAGGCCAAGCATATCGGTTATCCTGTCATGCTGAAAAGCACCGCTGGCGGTGGCGGCATTGGCATGCGCCTGTGCTGGAATGAAGAAGAATTGACGGATGCCTACGAATCGGTCAAGACGCTGGCGCAAAACAATTTCAAAGATGCCGGTTTATTCCTGGAAAAATTTGTTGACCGTGCGCGCCACATTGAGGTGCAGATTTTTGGTGATGGAAAAGGTCAGGTCGTCGCACTGGGTGAGCGTGATTGTTCCATGCAGCGGCGCAATCAGAAAGTTATCGAGGAAACACCCGCCCCCAACCTGACAGCGCATCTGCGCCAGGCATTGCTGGAAACTGCGGTACGCCTGGGTAAAGCCGTCAACTATCAATCTGCCGGTACGGTCGAATATATTTTCGATGATGCGGCTGGTCAATTTTATTTTCTCGAAGTCAATACACGCTTACAGGTCGAACATGGTGTCACTGAGGAAGTCACCGGCATTGATCTGGTGGAATGGATGGTACGGCAGGCGGCGGGCGACCTGCCTTCCCTGGATTCTTTTACGATCAAACCCAGTGGCGCTTCCATTCAGGTGCGGGTATATGCTGAAAATCCCGCAAAAGATTTTCAGCCTTCCAGTGGCACACTGACTGCGGCGGAATTTTCTGCCGCCGCGCGTGTTGAAACCTGGATCGAACGCGGTATTGAAGTATCCGCATTTTATGATCCGATGCTGGCAAAAATCATTGTGCACGCGCCGCAACGCGAAGTGGCCATCGACAGGTTGCTTACTGTATTGGATGACACATCATTGCACGGCATTGAAACCAATCTGGCTTATCTCAAACAGATTCTGCACAGCACCGTGTTTCGCAATGGGCAATCGAATACGCAATTTCTCAATGGTTTCCACTATCAGCCGCACAGTATTGATGTGCTGAATGCCGGTGTACAGACGATGATACAGGACTATCCCGGGCGGATGGGTTACTGGCATGTCGGTGTACCGCCTTCCGGACCAATGGACAGCCTGGCCTTTCGCCTGGCTAACCGGCTGGTCAACAATGCTGAAGATAGCGCCGGACTGGAAATCACCGTGGCAGGCCCGACGCTGCGTTTTAACTGCGACAGCATCATCGCCATCTGTGGCGCCCCTATTAGCGTGTCGCTGGATAGCGAACCATTGCCGCAATGGCAATCCCATGTCGTCAAAGCCGGTGCTCTGCTACAGTTTGGCAAAATCAAACAATCCGGCAGCCGGGTTTATCTGGCTGTGCACGGTGGTTTTCAGGTGCCTGATTACCTGGGCAGCAAATCCACTTTCACACTCGGTCAGTTCGGCGGGCATGCAGGGCGCGTGTTGCGTGCCGGTGATGTATTGCATGTTCCGCCGTTTCCATCTTCCCAACCGGCGCTACAACACTTGCCGCAGCAATGGATTCCGCATTATACGGATCAGTGGGAAGTCGCGGTACTCTATGGACCGCACGGTGCACCTGATTTCTTCACCACAGCCGATATCGAACATTTTTTCAGCGCTGAATGGAAGGTGCATCATAACTCCAGCCGTACCGGCGTGCGGCTGATCGGCCCCAAGCCGCAGTGGGCGCGTAGTGACGGCGGCGAAGCCGGTTTGCATCCGTCCAATATTCACGATAATGCCTATGCCATCGGTGCGGTCGATTTTACCGGGGATATGCCGATTATCCTGGGGCCGGACGGCCCCAGCCTGGGTGGTTTCGTCTGTCCGGTCACCATCGTGCAGGCGGAATTGTGGAAAACCGGGCAACTTAAACCCGGTGACAGCATCCGTTTTTATCCGGTATCTATGGAACAAGCGCTGGTGCTGGAACAACAGCAGAGTCAGTTGATCCGGCAGCTTCGTGCCGATGGCAGTCCATCCGTATATTCTCGAACCGAAAAACCGGGAGATCCGGTTTTGCATCGTATTCCTGAGAGTAAAACACAGGTGCAGGTGACATACCGTCAATCCGGTGACAAATATCTGTTGATTGAGTATGGTCCGCCCGTGCTCGATCTGAATCTGCGTTTTCGTGCGCATGCGCTGATGACCTGGTTGCAGCAGCGTATCGATAGCGGCGCACTCACGGATATCCTGGATCTGACGCCCGGCATCCGTTCGCTGCAGATCCATTTTGATTCCCGTCGGCTGGCGCGCGATATGTTATTGGAGCTGCTGATCATAGGTGAAAGCCAATTACCCGCGATTGATGATATGGAGGTGCCGTCACGCATCATCCACCTGCCGTTATCCTGGGACGATGCCGCCACACGGCTGGCTATTGAGAAATACATGCAGTCGGTACGCAGTGATGCCCCCTGGTGTCCGAGCAATATTGAATTTATCCGCCGTATTAACGGATTGGAAAGCATTGAAGCGGTTCAGCACATTGTTTTTGCCGCCAGCTATCTGGTCATGGGCCTGGGGGATGTTTATCTGGGTGCTCCGGTAGCCACACCGTTGGATCCGCGCCACCGTCTGGTCACGACCAAATACAATCCGGCGCGTACCTGGACGCCTGAAAATGCCGTCGGTATCGGTGGTGCTTATCTATGCGTGTACGGCATGGAAGGCCCGGGAGGTTATCAGTTTGTCGGCCGCACCGTACCAATGTGGAATCGCTATCGCCAGACCGCCGATTTCAAGGATGGCCAACCGTGGTTATTGCGTTTCTTTGATCAGATCCGTTTCTATCCGGTCAGTGAAAGCGAGCTGCTCAAACTGCGCAAGGATTTCATCAGTGGGCACTTCAAACTGCGCATCGAAGAAACCACCCTGAATCTGCGGCAATACAATACTTTTCTGCAGCAGCAGGCGGCCAGCATTAATGCATTCAAGGCCAAACAGCAAGCCGCGTTTGAAGCCGAACGGCAGCGTTGGGAAGCGAGCGGCCAGTCGCATTATGTCAGTGAAGATACACTCGACGAAGCGGACGTACAAAGCGAACTGGATTTGCCGGAAGGCGCGCAACTCGTGAGTTCCCAGGTAACCGGCACGGTCTGGAAAATACTGGTCAAAGAAGGTGAATTTGTGGAAGCAGGCAAACCGGTGATTATGATCGAGTCGATGAAAATGGAATTCTCGGTGGATGCTCCGGTCACCGGCACGGTGCAACAGTTGTTCTGTAAACAAGGCGGATATGTATCCGCCGGGCAAATGCTGCTCGTTATTCAGGAACAGGCGTAACGATGCAGAAACTTCTTCCCCTGGGTGATATACCCGCGTTGTTGCAGCGCTATGCGAGCGGCACGTTATCACCGACTCAAGTTATCGAAGCTGTTCATACCGAAATTCAGAATGATCCGGATCATATCTGGATTACCCCACTTTCATTAGAATCATTACGAGATTACGCCCGCAAAGTGGAAGCACAAGACATCGCGTCACTGCCGCTGTATGGTATACCTTTCGCGATCAAAGATAATATCGATCTGGCGGGCGTACCGACCACGGCAGCCTGTCCGGCTTTTGCCTATACGCCATCCCGCAGTGCGACCGTGGTGCAAAGATTAATCAATGCCGGTGCCATTCCGATCGGCAAAACCAATCTCGACCAATTCGCCACCGGGTTAAATGGCACACGCTCTCCCTATGGTGCGTGCCGCAATGCATTCGATCCCGACTATATTTCCGGTGGTTCCAGTTCAGGTTCGGCTGTCGCTGTCGCCAAAGGACAGGTCTGTTTCAGCCTCGGCACCGATACCGCAGGTTCCGGCAGGGTTCCGGCCGCTTTTAATAACCTGATCGGCTATAAACCCACCAAAGGCTGGCTTTCGGCGCAAGGCATAGTACCCGCCTGCCGTTCTCTCGATACGGTATCCATCTTCGCTTTTACCGCTGCCGATGCGGCACGCATCCTGACAATTGCTGCCGCTTATGACGCAGCCGATAGCTATTCCAGAAAAAGAGAAGGACATGGTTTCGATTTTGGCACGGTAGCGCATTTTCGCTTCGGTGTTCCGTACAAACAACAGCTGAAATTTTTCGGTAATCATGAAGGCGAGCGGTTATTCAATGCAGCCGTCATGCGTCTGCAGGCACTGGGTGGGGAAGCGATTGAAATCGATTTCGAGCCCTTTCTTGAAGCTGCCTGTCTCCTTTACGAAGGCCCCTGGGTAGCTGAGCGTTATGCGGCCATTCAATCGTTCTTCGAGCTGCATAGCGATCAGATCATTGCGCCGGTGCGTAATATTATCGCGTCCGCAAAACAATATTCCGCTGCGGAGGCTTTCAATGGGATCTATCAACTCCGCAGAATCAAACAACAGGCAGATCAGGTTTGGGTCAATATTGATTGTCTGTTGACCCCGACTGCAGGAACGATTTATCCCATTCAGGCCCTATGGCAAGACCCTATACGTCTCAATTCCAACTTGGGTTACTATACCAATTTCATGAATCTGCTCGATTATGCCGCAGTCGCCATTCCTGCCGGTTTCCAGAGTAATACGTTACCTTTTGGCATCACGCTGGTAGCGCCAGCCCACCAGGATGAACCGTTGCTGCATCTGGCTCAGCGTCTGCAACAAGCCTGTTCGTTTCCGCTGGGGGCGACCGGTATTGCATTCCCCCAAAATCCTGCCTTTCTAGCCACATCTCAATCGGATCGGGTACGCATTGCCGTCTGCGGTGCGCATTTATCCGGCTTGCCATTAAATGCGCAATTAACCAGCCGCCAGGGCCGGTTAGTGGCCAGCACGGTTACTTCATCCGACTACAAGCTCTATGCATTGCCGGGAGAATCGCCGCAACGCCCCGGATTAGTCCGAGTCAACCCAAATGAGCAAGGCGTCGCGATCGAAGTGGAGGTTTGGGAATTACCGGTACGCGAATTGGGCGGTTTTGTAGCCCATATTCCGGCACCGCTGGGCATCGGTACCATCACCCTGGTAAACGGTGAAACCGTCCAGGGCTTTCTGTGTGAGCATTACGCCATCGGCAATGCAAAAGATATCAGTCACTTTGGCGGATGGCGCAACTACCTGCTGAAGCCGGATCATTGATAGAACCGGCAATACCGGGGCTTTGTCTGGATAGTCTACAGAAGAATCTATTATTCTGCGCCACGTCGGATTCAAACTGATCGTCATTTCGTAACAAAACTGTAATAATTGGTGTTTTTGGATAAAATCGTTTGCAATTTGTGCGCAATTATTTCATCTTCCAGCTTATCGTTTCAGTCATTGTGTTGTTATCCGGGGCGTTGCAGAGTGTTTCCGCTGCGACGGAAATCAGCGATCCCGAGCGCTATAAACAAGAGCTCCTGGCGATTGAAAAACGTCTCGATGCCAAGTTGAAGGAACTTGATGAAAAACTGGAGCGGCTTGAAAAACTGGGGTTAACCGAGGTCACTGCTACAGTTGCAGCGCCTGCTGATTCCAGTCCCAATCCCGAGCCTGTTCCCGTCCCTGTCCTCGGTAAGACGGAAACACTCAAAATTGAAGAAACCACGGTTGCCGGGCATGCAAAAGAACCTGAACCCACCGATACGAAGCCCAAATCCGATTTGCCGGATAGTTTTGCGAACCTGAGTTACGGCAAGAACGGGTTTGAATTCCGAACCGATAATGACAAATTCTCGCTCGCGATTCAGAACAGGATACAAGTCCGCTATTCCAATCCTTTTGACAGTGATCCACGTTCAATTGAAGATCTGGAGCGTGACGAAAGTTCGTTCAGGATTCGCCGTGCAAGAACCCGGCTCAGAGGTCACGCCTACTGGCCGTGGGTGAAATATTATTTGCAATACGACTGGTCCCAGCCGGTATTGCGTGATTTGACGCTGACCGTGGACAAATACCCATGGGCCAAAGTGTGGTTTGGCCGTGGCAAGGTGATTTACAACGACGAACGCGTGACGTCTTCCGCTAACCAGCAGTTCGCCAATCGCTCCATCGTCACTGACATTTTTACCGTAGACCGGCAGCAGGGCGTGCAATTATTCGGTAATGTGTTTCCCGGTACCTGGCGTGACATGAGTTATGCTGCCGGTATCTTTAGCGGTCTGGGTGTTGGTGAAAGCAGCAATGACGATAGTCACATGATGTATTCGGGGCGCGTGCAATGGAATGCGCTGGGTGGAGAAATGCCGTTCACTCAGTCCGATACCGAATTCCATGAAAAACCGGCGCTTAATTTTGCATTTGCGGCGGCGACAAATCGCAGCAAATGCACCGCGTTCCAGACCGACAGCGGGAGTTGCCGTAACCTGCCCGGTTTTGCACCCGGACAAGACGGACAGTACCGCATCAATCAGATGGTGGAAGAAGTACGCTTTAAGTGGCAGGGTTTCTCATTGCTGCATGAATTGCACTGGAAAGAAGTTATCGATACGTTCAGAGTCCAGGGTGATCCGACGAGAAAAACCCATCTTATGGGTGGCCTGGTTCAGGCCGGTTACTTTCCGCACTATATTTTTCCGATAATACCCAGAAATCTGGAATTTGCCGGGCGATATGCATTTGTTGATCCGAATACCCATATGAAAAATGATATGCAAGAGGAATTCAGTGGCATTATGACTTATTTCTTTAATGGTCATGCCAACAAAGTGAATTTTCAGGTCAGCAATCTGGTTGTGCAAAATCAATCGGATCAGCGGTTCTGGTTGCAGTGGGATTTGACGTTTTAAGATCAGA
>CAZTCY010000071.1:0-14817 GCA_964612715.1 uncultured Nitrosomonas sp.
TCATCATAGCTCAGACCTTCAATTTCTCTTAAAACGATTGCCGTACGCAGTTCCTCGGGTAAATGCTCCAAAGTTTGGTTCACTGTTTGGGCGATCTGTTTGCTCATCAACTCACTTTCAGGTGTGTCCATCTCCCGCAGCACACCGCCTTCCTCAAAATTCTCGGCATCTTCCGTATCGATGCCTTGCAGTGTCGATGCTTTCCGGCCTTGCGAAACCAAATAATTTTTTGCGGTATTAATACCGATGCGATACAACCAAGTATAAAAAGCACTGTCTCCACGAAATGCAGGCAATGCTCTATAGGCCTTGATAAAAGCTTCCTGAGTAACATCCTCAACTTCAGCCGGATCACGTACAAACTGCGACAGCAGACGTGTCAGCTTGCGCTGATATTTTGCGACCAGCAAATTAAATGCATCTTTATCGCCATTCTGCACGCGTTCCACTAACTGTTGATCGACTTCCCGATCACTCATATCACCTGATCCCTGAATATTCTAAATGATAAAAATGTTACTCTTCCAGCTTTATTTCGAGCCTGATAAATCAAGTATACCTATTCAGAGCGATCACGAAAACCGATACGATCAAACCAAAAAGACAACAAAAAAGATAAATAAGTTCATTTATCCGCCCCCTTCATTTTGACATCGTTGAAATATTCATCAAAACAAAAAGTTCAGATTAAAAAAACATTATCGCGGCACCCGTTTTTTTGTTGATATACATTCAACTTACCCATCATATTTGCTTATAATTAATGAGCAAATATGATTACTTTTGATAAAAATGGTCCCGAAATCTCAAACTTTCTCGCAAATAGCGGTTGCTCAAAAGTATCCGATGTTCAGGCCTCACTTTAAATCAATTGCCGAGGGTTGAGGACTATGCAACAAAATGGCCGTCATTGCTATAGCTTATTTCCGAACACTTGCGGCAAAACTATTATTCTTACCGATAAAACCTTGCCGGTGTTACCGCATTTGCTTTGTCCGTAAGCCTTTAAGTAAGCCTTGATATTGATCAAATTCTTACCATGGGTACTTCGCTACCGTTCAGGATAACAGACATCTATTCCATTACTGCATTCTCGATTAAAAGCCCAGCAATAACCCGTTATCCGGGTTAAAATATTCGAATGACGTATTTTTCATACCAACCCACTGACATTATCCGGCCTGAGATACTTGAACTGAAGGCCTATCATGTACCTCCAGCCACCGGCATGATTAAGCTGGATGCCATGGAAAATCCGTATACTTTGCCGGAAACCCTGCAAAGCGAAATTGCCCGGCTTGCCGCGCAAGCCCCCATTAACCGTTACCCTGACCCGAACGCAGCCGAATTGAAGTCGGCGCTGCGGCAAGCGCTTGACATACCGGAATCCATGTCGATCATGCTCGGCAATGGTTCGGATGAAATCATTCAAATCATCGCAATGGCCACTGCAAAACCCGGCGCTGTTCTGTTGAGTGTGGAGCCTGCATTTGTCATGTTTCGCATGATCGCGACGTTTGCCAATATGCGCTATGTGGGTGTACCGTTAAAAATGGATTTTTCACTCGATGCCGATGCGATGCTCCAGGCCATCGAACAGTATAAACCCGCGGTCATATTTTTGGCCTATCCCAATAATCCCACAGGTAATCTGTTCGACCAAGATGTTCTTATGCAGATCATCCGGGCCACACCGGGTATTGTGGTCATTGATGAAGCCTATCATGCCTTTGCAAACGCCAGTGTAATCGATCAACTGGAACAGCATCCCAATTTACTGCTCATGCGAACACTGTCGAAGCTGGGACTCGCGGGTTTGCGTTTAGGGTTGATGGCCGGCCGCTCAATCTGGCTCAACGAATTTGAAAAAATACGCCTGCCTTACAATGTCAGCGTACTGACGCAACACATCACGCAAATTGCACTTCGCCATATCGACATTTTACTGAAACAAGCCGAGCAGATTAAAGCGGAGCGCACAAGAATGTATGCACAGCTGACTGCGATGAATGCACTTGAAGTTTTTCCATCCGATGCCAATTTCATTCTCTTCCGTGTCAACAATGCAACCCGGATATTTCAGATGCTTAAAGAAAAAGGTATTTTGATTAAAAACCTTGATAGTACGCATGCCTTGTTGGATAATTGCTTACGTGTTACCGTGGGCACATTTGAAGAAAACACACAATTTATTGCAACATTACAAAATCTGTTGAACGAAAAGTACTAAAATTCACTGATATCATTGATTTACAACTTTAACAGCACCTCTCTTAACAACACGTCCTTTTCTGTTTTATGCGTCAGGCCCAGATCACACGTAACACCCTGGAAACCCAGATCACAGTCAATCTGAATCTGGATGGCAGGGGAGAAGCCGTTCAGAATACCGGCGTCCCCTTCCTCGAACACATGCTTGATCAAATCGCACGCCATGGCATGCTGGATTTTGAAATCAAGGCGAAAGGCGACTTGCATATTGATGCGCATCATACCGTCGAAGATATTGGCATCACACTCGGCCAGGCATTTGCCAAAGCCGTCGGGGACAAAAAAGGCATACGCCGCTATGGTCATGCCTACGTACCGCTTGACGAAGCATTATCACGTGTAGTAATCGATTTATCCGGACGTCCAGGGTTGATCATGAATACCGAATTTACGCGCGCCTGTATCGGCAACTTTGACGTCGATCTTATCCATGAATTCTTCCAGGGATTCGTCAACCATGCACTGGTTACCCTGCACATCGACAATCTGGCCGGAGAAAACGCGCATCATCAGGCTGAGACTATATTCAAAGCATTTGGACGCGCATTGCGCATGGCGCTTGAAATCGATCCAGCAGCTGCAGATATAATTCCTTCCACTAAAGGCACGTTATAAGCAAACATTGTTTCTTATCAAACTCGTATGACTGATATTGCAATCATTGATTACGGAATGGGAAACCTGCGTTCCGTACATAAAGCACTTGAACATGTCGCGCCTGAGGCGTCTGTTGTGGTAACCAGCGACCCTTCAGTTGTCGACAAGGCAGCGCGCGTTGTTGTGCCCGGCCAGGGCGCTATGCCGAACTGCATGCATGAGCTCAAAACACGCGGACTGCAGAATGCGGTCATACAGTCAGCCAAAAGTAAACCCTTTCTAGGTATCTGCATCGGGTTGCAAATGCTTTTTGAAGAAAGCGAAGAAGGTCATGTGCCAGGACTCAATCTCCTCCCCGGTAAGGTTGTGCATTTTCCCGTTGAAACCATGACCACGCCTGAAGGACAGAAACTCAAAGTGCCGCATATGGGCTGGAACCAGGTCTATCAGACGATAGATCACCCCCTGTGGCGGGGAATCGCCAAAGACGCGCGCTTTTATTTCGTACACAGCTACTATGTCGAAACACCCGATAAACATTGTGTTGCCGCACAGAGCAAATATCCCTTCGCGTTTACCTGTGCGATTGCAAAAAACAATATTTTCGCGGTACAGTTCCACCCTGAAAAAAGTCATACCGCCGGGTTAACGCTTTTGCGCAACTTCTCAGAGTGGTCACCCGGCTCCTGAATTCGATCAAGGAAAATATTTTTTCCATTAAAATAAATACAGATATAAACCAAAGCATAAACAACAGTTTTTAACCCAATTATCAATTTAAATTAGGCTATGCTGATCATTCCTGCAATAGATATCAAAGATGGACACTGCGTCCGCTTGAAACAGGGCGTTATGGAAGATGCAACGGTTTTCTCGGAAAATCCCGGGGAAATGGCAACACGTTGGCTTGAACAAGGTGCGCGGCGTTTGCATCTGGTCGATCTCAACGGTGCATTTGCCGGCAAACCCAAAAACAAAACCGCGATCCGTGAAATCGTGCAGGCAATCAATAATGAAATTCCGATCCAGCTGGGTGGCGGTATTCGCGATCTGGATACGATCGAAGGCTATCTTGATGAGGGTGTATCCTACGTCATCATCGGTACCGCCGCCGTCAAGATACCCGGTTTTCTGCATGACGCCTGCAACGCATTTCCCGGTCAGATTCTGGTCGGACTGGATGCCAAGGAGGGTAAAGTCGCCGTCGATGGCTGGTCCAAGGTAACTGGTCACGATATCGTTGATCTGGCGATAAAATTTGAAGACTACGGCGTCGAAGCCATTATTTATACCGATATCGGGCGTGACGGCATGCTTTCGGGCATCAACATCCAGGCCACCGTGGAACTGGCCAGAAAACTGACCATACCGGTCATCGCCAGCGGCGGCATCAGCAATCTCGATGATGTCAGAACCCTGTGCGAGAACGAATCGGAAGGCATCATGGGCGCAATAACCGGCCGCGCCATTTATGAAGGCACACTGAATTTTAAAGAAGCGCAGGCCTTGGCCGACAAGCTGCACGATGAAAACGGAATCTGATCACCCTCTCGCCAAATGCCTTCATGACGGGCTTTTAGTAAAATGAGCCTTGCCAAACGTATTATCCCCTGTCTGGATGTCACCAACGGGCGCGTTGTTAAAGGCGTCAATTTTGTTGCGCTGCGCGATGCGGGTGATCCGGTGGAAATTGCGCGCCGGTATAATGATCAGGGCGCTGATGAACTCACCTTTCTGGACATTACCGCCAGTTCGGACAACCGCGATCTGATTCTGCACATTATCGAAGATGTCGCCTCTCAGGTTTTTATCCCGCTTACCGTCGGCGGCGGCGTCAGGCAGGTTGAAGACGTGCGCAGACTGTTGAATGCCGGGGCGGACAAAGTCAGCATCAACACATCCGCTGTACTCAATCCGCAACTTGTTGCCGATGCATCCGGCCATTATGGCGCGCAATGCATTGTTGTCGCCATTGATGCCAAACGCGTCGAGTCAACGGACGACAAGCCGCGATGGGAAGTTTTTACGCATGGCGGCCGCAAACCGACCGGACTCGAAGTCATGGCCTGGGCGAAAAAAATGCAGATACTCGGTGCGGGTGAAATTCTGCTAACCAGCATGGACAGAGACGGCACCAAAAACGGCTTTGATATACCACTCACACGCGCCGTCTCCGACGCCGTTGACATTCCCGTCATCGCCAGTGGCGGCGTGGGCAATCTGGATCACCTCGTCGACGGCATTCTGCAAGGACATGCTGACGCCGTGCTGGCCGCAAGCATTTTCCATTATGGCGAGTACACCATCCAGCAAGCCAAGCAGCGCATGGCGGAACATGGCATTGAAGTCCGTTTGTAGTGCTAGAATACAATTTCTTACAATTTTACACCCCTGAACACGATGGCCACGACATGGCTGAATGAAATCAACTGGTCTGATGACGGGCTGATTCCCGCCATTGCCCAGGAAGCGGGCAGCGGCAAAATTCTGATGGTCGCATGGATGAATCCCGAGGCGCTCCGGCTCACGGCTGAAAGCGGTGAAGCCGTCTACTGGTCGCGTTCGCGCAAAAAACTCTGGCACAAGGGCGAAGAATCAGGACATACGCAAAGGGTTAAAGAAATCCGCATGGATTGCGATGGTGATGTTGTACTGCTCACCGTCGAGCAAATCGGTGGCATCGCCTGTCATACTGGGCGGCACAGTTGCTTTTTCAGAAAACTGGAAAACGATCAATGGATCATCACCTCCCCTGTTCTTAAAAATCCAGATACCATTTACAAAAAATGACGTTACCAACCATTCTGCACCGCCTGGCCGAAACGATTGAAACACGCAAACAGGCGGATGCCGGCAGTTCCTATGTCGCAAAATTGCTGCAAAGCGGACAAGACAACATTCTCAAAAAAATAGCCGAAGAATCAGCCGAAACCATCATGGCATCCAAAGACGGTGATGCCCAGCATGTGGTACGCGAAACTGCAGACCTCTGGTTCCACTGTCTGATATTACTGTCACATCATGGTTTGTCGCCTGACGACGTATTCCAGGAACTGGAAAAACGTGAAGGCCTATCGGGAATTACTGAAAAAGCCGCGCGCAACATGAACAAAACAGGATAAACACGTATGGAAGATTGTATTTTTTGCAAAATTGTGCGGGGTGAAATCCCGGCCCGGAAAATTTATGAAGATGATGATGTCATCGCATTCAACGATATCAGTCCGGCCGCGCCGGTACACTTCCTGATTATTCCCAGAATACATATCGCATCACTGCTCGACTGCGAGGAAACGCATCAGACGATATTGGGAAAAATGCTATTATTAGCCCCAGGAATTGCGGAAGAACAAGGGTGTACGGATGGTTTCCGTACCATTATCAATACGGGCCGGGTAGGTGGACAGGAAGTTTTCCATCTGCACATTCATATTATCGGAGGAAAACACCGTCTGCCTGGGATGATTCATAAAACACAGGAATAGTAAATCGAACCTGCATGGCAGGCCGGTAACGCGGCATACCGGCGGTTAATCTGTTATGCAATGAATACAACAGTATTCAGCAAACTGTTTGGCCTACAGTCATATTCTTGCATTAATATCAGGTTATACTTGAATATATTCCATACCTAACAGGAGAGCGTCATGGGTACATTTAGTATTTGGCACTGGCTGGTTGTATTAGTCATTGTTGTTTTAGTCTTCGGCACTAAAAAACTGCGTAATCTGGGCGGCGACCTTGGCAGCGCCATTAAAGGATTCAAAGACGGCATGAAAGATGCCGGTACCGACAACAATACAACGCAACCACCCGGAAGCGGCAACCTGGCATTTGAGGAAGAAATCAAAAACACCGCAGCAACAACTAACGCCTTCAAGGAAGGCATTCAGCCGCAGGAAACAACGTCTGCCACTGCATCAACAACCAACAAGCAAACAACCATCACCGTAGAAGCCACACCCGTGAAAGAAGATACACACAAAAACAGCAGCGGCTCTTTCACTGATAAGGTGATGCAGGAAAATTCACAAACGAAAACATAACCCATCTACGGATACGCAACCCCATGTTCGATATCAGTTTTTTTGAAATCATGGTCATAGCGATCGTTGCATTGATCGTCATCGGTCCGGAACGGCTGCCGCAGGTAGCGCGCACTCTGGGCCACCTGATGGGCCGATGCCGGCAGTTCGTCTACAGCATCAAAACCGACATTCATAACGAACTCCGCATGGAAGAACTGAAAAACATGCACAACACGATGCAGGAAACCGTACATTCCATCGAAAGCGCCGTACGTGAGGAAATCAATGAAATAAAATCGGCAACACAATCGGATCCACACGCTGACACACCCAACACAACTGCCGGCAGCACCCGGCAATTGACCGATTCATCTGAAAAATCAGCCACCGTAAAAACCGACCCGCCCCAATCACCCGGTAACGACCAGACGCATTCCCGATGACCTCTGAAAATACCGGCCTGCAACAGTTGATGCATTCACACCTTACCGTTCCGTCCGTACTTGTGTCAGTCCAGGCACCATGATCGAAGGCTCGCTGTTATCGCATCTATTGGAGCTGCGCATACGCCTGATCCGCATCATCAGCGTCCTGATGATCGGTTTTATTCCCTGCGCGTTCTACGCACGTGAACTTTATACCATCCTGGCGCAACCACTGCTGGAAAAACTGCCCCAGGGCGGACAGATGATTGCAACCGATGTCGCAACACCCTTTTTCGTGCCGATGAAAGTCGCTTTGATGCTCGCGTTCGTCATTACCTTGCCGCATACACTTTACCAAGCCTGGGCGTTTGTCGCCCCCGGCCTCTATGCACATGAAAAACGCCTGGCGCTGCCGCTGGTGTTCGGCAGCAGCCTGCTGTTCTTTTTCGGTATGCTTTTCGCCTATTTCGCCGCCCTGCCGCTGGTGTTCGAATTCATTACCTATTTCGCACCGGAAGGTGTCGCGGTGATGACCGACATCAACAAGTACCTGAATTTCGTGTTATCCATGTTCATGGCATTCGGTATGACCTTCGAAGTACCCGTTATTGTCATCATTCTGGTCAGAACAAATATCATCAGCATTGAAAAACTCCGTGAAATCCGCCCTTACGTCATCGTCGGCGCGTTTATCATTGCCGCTATCGTCACTCCGCCGGATGTCGTTTCCCAATTCATGCTGGCCGTACCGCTATGCCTGCTCTACGAAGTCGGTATCATCATCGCCAATACAACACTCAGAAAGACAACAAAAGAAGCCACGAAAACTGAAAGCAACGCTACACCGCCGGCTGACAATAACGAGTCGAAACAATAAACGCTGCACAACAAACAGCACCATCGCTTGATCATTATCCGATCAGCGAAACCAAAACCTGTTTCCGGGTTCAAAACAGATAGTTTGTGACGTTATCAGCAATAACAAAACAACGTACTCACACACTCACAGGAACTACGCCATGCGATCCGAAAACAGTAAACTATTTTCAATACATGCCGCCATCATCAGCATGATTATTACAGGCATCCATCAGCACGCCATCGCACAGTCCGGCGATATACACACTCAGAACGAATCACCGCAACAGCAGCAAACGCTTTCCACATCTTTCCTGCCGCCCAGACCCGGCATCAAACCCGATCCGCACATGCCGGCCAGAACCATGCAACGTACCGGTACGGCCATCGTCGGCGCAAGAAACAGTGTCAGCATCAAAAGCACCGATGCCGGTATCGTTCACCGGCCCGCAGCACCATCCGCACCGTTATCACCGCAGCCGGGGTCAAATTGCATCAACTGCGGCATCATTGATTTTATTAATATTGCTCAAGGCAATGCCATCAACGCCATGGCCAGCGGCATCATCGCCGGAACCATTGCGCGAAAAATCGGAGAACATGGCGCTCATCCGCATGTTAATCACACGTCCGGCAGACACGACGGACATTCCAACCAGGGACATCAGCAGCACTATCACGTCGGGGTCACCATGCAGGACGGCAGCCGGCAAATTATCATGGTACCGGACATTACCGGCCTGCATCGTGGCGACATCATTCAACTCAAGGATGGCGTCTTGACACCTGAAAAGGGTGGCTATTAACTGTTTTCCGGAAAGGTGAGTTATGCAAAGCTGCCACAGCTTGCATACAATCCCCGCCTCACTGAACCATGGATTCCAGCAGCAGTGTATTATTGAGAGACCTGACCCCGTTTTTTTGTTATGTGTTGTTCTTGGAAATGTATCTGACATTCGCCAAACCCTCGAAATCGTTATCTTGAGTCCAGATTACGGCGGAATATTTCTGAGCAGTGGCGAAAATAATGCTATCGGCCAACGGCAGTTTGTAGAGAACGCCGAATTTGGCGGCATCCTTAGCCAGATCAGAATCTAGTGGGATTACCTTACCCTGCTCCATGTGAGCAGTGACTATCAATGCAGCATCTTCTCCGCGCTGACGCAATACGTTCTTAAAAACCTCAGTGATTGTGATGCTTGGCACCAGCAACTGTGAGAGCTTTTCGATAGGTTCGGCAAATACCGCAGAATTGCTGTCGCTGGCGAGATACGATAACCAGGCTGACGAATCTACAACATTCATACCCGATCTTCTTCCCTGAGAACGGTGGTATCAATTCCTTTCAGGAAGCCTCTCATCTCTTTCATGGGTTTGAGAGGAATCACCTCAATTCGCCCCTGGTACGACATGATCTGGACTTTCTGGCCAGACACAATCCCCAGGGACTCACGAATTTCTTTTGGAATTACAATCTGATACTTGGGCGAAACGGTTACTGAAGTCATGGCAACACCTATCGATTGGATTTTGGTATTACAATACCCCTATCGATAAGGGTAGTCAAGACACATAACGGAAATGGAGTTCAGCTGCAAGGGCCCACCCGCCCCTCAGCCCCAGCAACTCACTCTCCTCTGAACTTTATGCGAGCTCATCGACAAGACGCCCGAACACAAGCGCGATCGTTTGGAACAAGTCGTCATATGCCGGAGCAAGGACCACCAACTCATTCGACCGAACCGAAAACAGATTCAGATTCGCGGTGACGAACGGGAGGGTGTTAGCCCCTTTCCCGTCGACACGGCGCCCATTGTGGACGATGCAGTTGCGAACAAGACGGTATGAGTCTGCGACGCGTGACCATTCCGGCGACGTAAAACAAGGACACGCAACGTGGGCCTCGATGGCTGCACGCAGCTTGTCAACCTCGGAGAAGGTCTTCTTCCTCTTTGGTCTTGGGGGTTCGTGCTTGTCGAGTGTGGTCGCCATCCTCGCCAGTCCGTGCTCAAACACGGAGTACGCAGTCACGAGCGCCGATGCCCGAAGAATCGACGGAAACACTTCGGTGATCTCGTGGTACTCATCCGAGTTCCACTCGTACCAGTCGGGCCTGTGCTCTTCCGGCATCGCCGCAGCTTTGGCTTCAACCCGAGCAACGAATTCCTGCTCCGTCTTGTCCAGGGCTCCCTTCACCGTTTCGATGTAGTTCCTCAGGTACTCGACCTCGAATGATACGAGCGTGCCCATTGCGGTCGTGATCGCTTGTGAGTTTGATGTAAGCATGGAGTCTTCTCTGGTCGAGCTAACGAATAGCGATTATCCGCCGCAGGATAGGGGTATGGCAAACATTGGGAAGACGGCGGATAACCGCTATTCGTTAAGCTTATGCATTTGAAAATTGATTCTACGCTTAATTCCGTTTAAACATTTCATCGGCATTATCCGGGAAGTTGTATTCCCAAAAAACAAAACCGTTGTCATTTATAAGATAAGACAAGACCCCTTCTTCATACGCCAATTCCATCAAGTTGTTTTTGTCTTCGCCAAGACCTGCTTTGCGGCTTTTATGTCGATTGTTGCTTTATGTCCGTGCTTTTCTAGCAAATGTAGAAGATTGCTTCCGCTCAAAAGCGTTAAGGGTTTGCCTTTTGCAAACTCGTAAGCATCAGGTCCATAATCGGCAGTAGTCACTAGAATTCCTTTTGTCGCTCCCTCGTTCATTACTGTTCCATATAGATCACGAACTGCAGATACACCAACCGTGTTGGTGTATCGCTTTGCTTGAATAACGATTTTGCCTCCTCGGATCGGGTCAGGGTCAAACGCAACTGCATCAACACCTCCATCTCGACTTGCTTGCGTTACCTTGACTTCACCGCCATGCTGTGCAAATTCCTTCTCAAAGATCTCACGTATGAGATGCTCAAAATCTTCCCAGTCCATTGCAGCAAGGTTATTAAATTCATGAATCTTATCAGATACATCATAAGATGAAACGAACCGCTTGTCTTCACGGCTGATACTGAGAACTGGGGCAATAGGAGTTAGGCTATGCAATTTTGAACTGCCGACACCTTTGAGAGTCTTGAAACAAAGCTTAGGATCTACATTTGCTAAATTAATGGAGGAAAACTCAGCTCGATTTGCTTGCACAGATAAAATACAAGCATTGACTTGTTTGCCAGTAGCTTTGTCGATGGACTCAACCCAGCCATTGAAAACAATTGAATCCAAGGCGTTAGCAACATCAGATTCGTATAATTCGTGGATTGTTCGGAGGGCTATTTGATAGACCAAACTGTCGTAAATCTTATTGAGGATTGATTCGGGAAGATGGCTCTCAACGAGCTCATCTCTGGATTGGATATACTTGACCTCTTTGACGGTTGGTATTACATCAACCGAAGGCAAAGAATATTCAACAATGAGAATCTTTGTTTCGATGTTATAGTCCAAGTCGAACTCTTTAGGAAAATAATCTGGATACTTCGAATTGGAGAGTACAAGCTCACAATAGTCAAAAATGGCATCCGGGTCTTTACTGAGATATTGTTCTTTTCTTTTTTCGATAGCTTCGTTTGTTTCATTCTGCTTTGCGAGAAATTCTTGCTCTTCTGTTTGCCAGAGTTGCAACTGTTTCAGGTATTTCTCCTCTGATTCAGCATTCTTTCTCAGGATTTCCTCTTTCTGCTCCTTCCATCGCTGACAATCAGCCTCATAGAGCTCTTGAGCACGCTTAATTTTATTTTCTTTGCGTGATGAGATTAGTTTGTCGAGGATACCAAGTTTGGAATGATATTGTGGTGCGTTCCTTGTCGGAGCTTGTGGTATTTCTTGCGGCCGTGGCAGCTTAGGTTTTTGTTTCTTGAAAGTATCCTTGCTTTTTAACGCTTCCCAGTTGATGGTATCGTCAAAACCAAGCGTGTGTTGCAAGATATTCTTGAGTTCTTCAATTGTTTTAACAGCTTCTAAGGTTCTTAACTTAGCTTCTTCAAGATTTATTTGTTTGCTCAGTGTCCGCTCTTCTTTTTCTAGTCTCATTCGCCACATCTCGTCCCAAGCCGCCTGCTGCGCTGCCGCTTTCTGTTCTACGACACTCCTATTCTTACCTCTGATATGTCTGTATTTGTTTAATCCTGGATGTTGAATTTCAATTTGCCACATATGTTGCCTCTACGTTTAGATTTTGAAGTCCGTGTGCGTTTTGGTGCACAGGTCGCACATATCCGAATCTGTTCGGATATAGAAAAAAAACAGACGCCATTTTCATCGCGAATGAGATAATAGAATTCGAATTCTTTGTCAAACTCGTTGATGATTAATGTATTTAAATACACAAAACCACCAAGCCTTGCAATACGACAAATTCTTGTGAAGCCATGACGCGAACAAAAATAATTGCTGAGTGTTGCTTGGCGTTTAATCCATTTTCACGGTAAAACGGGAGATAGGAAAAATAAACGCCTTTTTTGTCAGAACCGAATGTATCGGAAGAGGGTTTAGCTGTCAATTTGAACGAAAAATCATTCGAGACTGGCAAAACTTGCACTCGATCAGAAAACAAATACTGGTTTGGGGTTCTTTTTCGCTATTTGCGTGAAAAACGTCCAAGAGAAAAACAGCTCAGTCATGAAAAGCGCTGGAAAAGCCGGGTTGCGATTCAGCAAGCCGCAACCCCTGCCCCCATATCAACACCACACCTCACAACATGGTTGATTTTCATGCGCCGGTCGCCATATGATGAATATTACCGGCTTGCGCATCGATCTGGCGGCATGCCAATTCCCGCGCCACCATGAGGAAAGATAGCAATGAACACGGCGACACAGAAACACATCGAATTACCCATTGAGGGCATGACCTGCACCGCCTGCGCGACACGCATCGAAAAAAACCTGAACAAACTGCCCGGCGTTGAAGCCGCGGTCAATTTCGCCAGCGAAAAAGCGCGCGTTCTCTATGACGACCGGCAAATCAAAACCAGCACGCTGATCGAAGCCATCGAAAAAGCGGGTTTCCACATTACACCGCAAACCGTGCAGTTGCAGCTGCACAAAATGACCTGCGCGGCCTGCGGCGCGCATATCGAGAAAGCGCTGAACAGACTGCCCGGCGTCACCGCCAGCGTCAATGTCGCCACCGAAACCGCGAAAGTCCGTTTTGTTCCCGGCACGATGACCGTCGACCAATTGATCGCGTCGGTGGTTGATGCCGGTTATGGCGCGACCGAAATCAGCGACACCGGCCATGCCGAAGAGAAAGCGCGCCGCCAGGCCGCCTATCAGGCCGAACTGCGATTATTCTGGATTTCCGTCGTGCTCACGCTGCCACTGGTTCTGCAAATGGTCGGCATGTTTACCGGTCACGGCATGGATCTGCTGCCGCACTGGCTGCAATGGCTATTGGCGACGCCGGTACAGTTCTTGATCGGCAGGCGTTTCTATATCGGCGCATGGCATGCGCTGCGCGGCGGCGGCGCCAACATGGATGTTCTGATCGCACTGGGCACCAGCATGGCTTATTTTTTCAGCGCAGCCGTTACTGTCTTTTCACTCGACCAGCATGTCTATTTTGAAGCCAGCGCCGCAATTATCACGCTGGTGCTACTCGGCAAGCTGATGGAAGCACGCGCCAAAGGCAAGACCTCCGAAGCCATCGAGGCGCTGATCAAACTGCAACCGAAAACCGCCCGTATTGAACGTGACGGTAAAATTGTTGAAGTACCCGCCGACAGTCTGAAAACCGGTGACATTTTTATCGTGCGGCCGGGCGAAAATCTGCCCGTCGATGGCGTGGTGATCGAAGGTGCTTCAAGCGTCAACGAAGCCATGCTGACCGGCGAAAGCCTGCCCGTCAGCAAACAGTCCGGCGCGGACGTCTTCGCCGCCACGACCAATCAGCAGGGTCTGCTCAAATGCCGCGCGACCAGCGTCGGTGCGCACACCCAGCTTGCCGCCATTATTCATCTGGTTGAAGAAGCGCAAGGTTCAAAAGCGCCGATTCAGCGCATGGCCGACACCGTATCCGGCATCTTCGTGCCCGTCGTAGTCGCCATCAGTATTGTCACGCTCGGCATGACCTGGTGGCTGACCGCCGATTTCGTCACCGCGCTGATCAACGCCGTCGCGGTGCTGGTCATCGCCTGCCCGTGCGCACTGGGACTGGCCACGCCAACCGCCATTATGGTCGGCACCGGCCGTGGCGCGCAGACCGGCATACTGGTCAAGAACGCCACCGCGCTCGAACACGCTGAAAAAATCCAGACCGTCATTGTCGACAAAACCGGCACACTGACCGAAGGCAAGCCGCAAGTAACCGACATCATTCCCGCCGATACACTCGGCGAACAGGCATTCATGCAAATCGCGGCTTCACTGGAACAAGGCTCCGAGCACCCGCTGGCCCGCGCTATCATGGACCGTGCAGAAAAAATGAACATTACGCTCAAACCGGTTACTGACTTCACAGCCGTCACCGGCAGCGGTATCAAAGCCCGCATCGATGCCACGTCATACCTGCTCGGTTCGCCACAATTCCTCGCGCAACATGGCATAACACCGGACAACGATAAAATCACCGTCCTGCAATCCGAAGGCAAAACAGTTATCGGCATTGCAGCATTGGAACATGAAAAC
>CAZTCY010000072.1:0-14523 GCA_964612715.1 uncultured Nitrosomonas sp.
TGCGATTTTGGTCAGTTCCCCCAGCGTTATCAGTTCGGCGAACTGCGCCTCATCGTTAGCATCATAAATCGAGCCCGGACGCAGGCCATCGCCGAGCGAGAAACTGACGTCATACGCTTTCATGATTTCGCAGATTTCCTCGAAATGCGTATACAGAAAACTTTCCTTGTGATGCGCAAGACACCATTTCGCCATAATCGAGCCACCGCGCGAGACGATGCCGGTCATACGCTTCGCAGTCATCGGTACATACGCCAGGCGCACCCCGGCATGAATGGTGAAATAATCAACACCTTGCTCGGCCTGCTCGATCAATGTGTCACGAAATATCTCCCAGGTCAGTTCCTCCGCCTTGCCATCGACTTTTTCCAGCGCCTGATAGATCGGCACGGTACCGATCGGCACCGGACTGTTGCGGATAATCCACTCGCGCGTTTCGTGAATATTTTTACCGGTCGACAAATCCATCACAGTGTCACCACCCCAGCGGATCGCCCAGGTCATCTTTTCAACTTCTTCCTGTATACTCGAGCCTAATGCCGAATTGCCGATGTTGGCGTTGATCTTCACAAGGAAATTGCGCCCGATGATCATTGGTTCCGATTCCGGGTGATTGATATTCGCCGGAATAATCGCGCGGCCGCGCGCCACTTCGTCACGTACGAATTCCGGTGTGATTTTATTCGGCAGAATCGCGCCAAAGCGCTCACCGGCATGCTGCCGCGTCAGAAGATCATGATTTCCGGCATCGAGCATTTCATAGCGCTGGTTCTCACGAATAGCGATAAATTCCATTTCGGGCGTGACAATGCCCTGACGTGCATAGTGCATTTGTGTTACATTCTTACCCGCTATGGCGCAACGCGGCTGACGCTGCAAATTGAACCGCATGTCAGCCAGCTTTGGATCCTGCAACCGTGCGCGGCCATAGGAAGAACTTAAGCCCTGCATCAATTCGGTGTCGCCCCGCGCTTCGATCCATTTCTCACGCAATGGTGACAGACCGGAACGGATGTCGATGCGCGCAGCCGGATCGGTGTAGGGGCCGGAAGTGTCGTAAACCCAGATCGGTGGATTTTTTTCCAGACTGCTGCTGGTCATGGTGTCAGTTTGCCTGATTTCGCGCATAGGCACCTGGATATCGGGCCGGGAACCCTGCACATAGACTTTGCGCGAATTCGGCAACGGTTTTACGGCAGCTTCATCGACAGTGGCCGTGGCACTGGAAAAATTTTTTTGATTTAAAACTGTAATACTCATTAAGATGCTCCTTAAAATGCCATAAAGAGCGGGAGGACGAGCTCCAGCTTCCCTACGGCGGCATTATCCGCGTCAGGTAATAAGGGACTTTCTCACCAAAATTCCAAAAATCCAGAAAATGGACCCCTAGCTGATGCTGTGAAGCTAATGGAAATATGAAATAATTGCAAGTATATTATTTTTTTTGAAATGAAAGCTATGAACATTGAAACAAATCCTGAACAAATGCTTGAAAAAACCCGGTACAACATGGTTGTCCAGCAAATTCGCCCATGGTACGTGTTTAATGATGAGGTTCTTGATTTATTGTATGAAATTCGCCGCGAAGAATTCGTTCCGCAGGCCTATCGCCAGGCCGCTTTTGTCGATATGAAAATTCCACTGGGACAAGAGCAGGTCATGCTCGAACCCAAAATGGAAGCACGCATCCTACAGGAATTACACATCAGAAAAACCGATAAAATCCTTGAGGTCGGCACCGGCAGCGGTTACATGACCGCGTTACTGGCAAAACTTGGCGCGCACGTCTACAGTGTTGAGATCATACCCGAATTTAAAAACATCGCCGCAACCAATCTAAGAGCGCACGATATTGATAACGTCACGCTCGAACAAGGCGATGCCGCACACGGTTGGCCCGAACATGAGCCTTATGATGTGATCGTCATTACGGCTTCTACCCCGGTATTGCCCGATAGCTTCAAAAACAGCCTTAATGTTGGCGGCCGCCTGTTTGCCATTATTGGTGAGGATCCTGTCATGAAAGCCGAGCTGATCACCTGTATCGCACCGGGCGAATTTACCACAGCCCTAGTGTTCGAAACCAGTATACCCGCGCTGATCAATGCGGCACAGGCTGAAAAGTTCGTATTCTAAATATAGAAATTATTCTAAATTCATATAACTACACAATGTCAGCATTATTAAAAGAGCCGTGCCAGTGAACATGATTAGAATCATGCGCGGCGTATTTTTACGGCTTGTTTTTTTAACGGGAATAACTTGCAGTGTCACATCAAACGCCTCAAATCTGATGGATATCTACCATGAGGCGTTGGAAAAGGATGCACAATACCAATCCGCCCGGGCGACTTATCAGGCCGCTCAGGAAAAAATAGTACAGGGCAGAGCCGGATTTCTACCCGACATTAACCTGTCAGTCACACGCCAGGTTCAGGAAGTCGATACCACATTGGGGCCAGCCGTAACGATTCACAACCGTGGCGTCGTCATTTCAGCAACCCAGCCCATTGTGCGTTTTGAAAATTTCATTATTTACGCACAGGCCAAAACACAGGTCTCTCAGGCCGAGTCGCAATTTGTCATTGCTGCGCAGGATTTAATTCTGCGTGTCGCACAGGCTTATTTTGACGTGCTCAACGCACAGATCGATGTCGAAGTCGCAGAAGCGCAGAAAGGCGCCATTCTCAAACAACTGGAACAGGCCAAACGCAACTTTGAAGTCGGTATTGCGACTATTGTTGACACCAATGAAGCACAGGCGCGTTTTGATCTGACTTTATCACAGGAAATTGCTGCCCGTAACGCGCTGGAAATCAGTAAACGCACGTTGCAGGGCATTATCAATCGTTTTCCTGAGCAGCTTGCCCGTACTCATGATATTGCTCTCGACCTGCCAAGTCTGCGTTACGGCAGCATGGATGAGTGGGTAGCAGCCGCTGAAGCGCAAAATTTCATGCTGAAGGTTCAGCAGGCAGCTTATGAGCTGGCCACTAAGGAAGTCAGAAAAGTATGGGCGCAGCATTACCCGACAGTTGATCTGGTTGCGCAGTATAGTGATCAGACCGGTGTCGGCGGAGCGATTACGGGACGCGGGATTGATCTAACTTCCAAATCAATCGGATTGCAACTGAATCTGCCGATATTCCAGGGAGGAGGCACGCAGTCACGGGTACGCGAAGCAATCGCGAATCAAGAGAAAGCCCAGCATGATCTGGAAAACACCCGCCGCAATACAGTACTGCAGGTGCGCCAGCACTACCTTAATGTCACCAATGGCATTGCCCAGGTAAAAGCGCTGGCACAGGCGCTGGTTTCCAGCAAGACACAGCTGGACTCGACCATGCTTGGACAGGAGGTCGGCGTCCGGACCGAAGTCGATGTATTGAACGCTCAGCAGCAATTCTATTCGGCCCGGCGCGATCTGGCCAAGGCCTACCACGGTTATTTGATATCCAGACTGCGTTTGAGCGCGGAAGCGGGTGAACTTGACGAACAGGTATTGCAGCAGATTAATGACATGCTGCGCGGCTGACCGGCCGGAAATGCTTTTACATATGTGATTTTTCGCTCGATCAGAACGAAAATCTGTCGCCCGCTCATGTTAATTTGAACCACACAGTGTAGATCATATCCGTCCTGGAATGATAGAATGTCACTAAAGCTGGCCAGACAGTCGCTGCCCGTTGTTCCTCGGAACAACGGGGAGAGGAAAGTCCGGACTCCATAGAGCAGGATGTCGGCTAACGGCCGAACGCCGTGAGGCGAGGAACAGGGCCACAGAGACGAGCGTATTGAGTTACGGTGAAACGCGGTAACCTCCATCCGGAGCAAGACCAAATAGGCAGGCGTTGAGGTTGCTCGCGAAGCCTGCGGGTGGGTTGCTTGAATGCACAGGTAACTGTGCATCTAGATGAATGACTGTCCACGACAGAATCCGGCTTATCGGCCAGCTTTTTTTGCGTTATGCTGAATTTGTACTCAGTCCCAGAATCGCGCCTATGATTTCATCATATCATCTAGCTTTTAAAATTGGATTGCGCATCAAATTGATGTAATGAAATAAGCGGCTTTGGTTCCCAACCCGATTTACGATGATCAACAGTAACATTGGTAAAAATTCCACCACGCACAAAAAACCGCGCCGTCAATCGCATGTAACGCGGCTTCAGCACAGCGACAAGATCTTCCAGAATCTGATTGGTTACCGCTTCATGAAAAGCAGCTTGCTCACGATAAGACCAGATATACAGTTTCAAACTTTTCAATTCGACGCATTTCTTATCAGGAATATAATCCAGTATTAAGTTGGCAAAATCCGGCTGGCCTGTTTTAGGACATACACATGTAAACTCCGGAATTTCCAAATGAATTTGATAATCTCTTTTAACAAAGGGATTCGAAAATGTTTCAAGTTCCTTACTGGGCTTAGTTGACATACTGCATTCTCTTAATTATTAATTCAGTTACAATAATAAACAGGGCCATGGTTGAATAGTCTGTCACATGGTCAATTCGATTTTCACATTATAACTGCATCTCGTATTCATAAAAATTGCGCCTGGCCAAAATTAAACTCTCCGGTTTTAAATCATTTGTCGAACCTACTGCCATTCCGATCACCAGCAATTTAATCGGCATTGTTGGCCCCAATGGATGTGGCAAATCCAATATTATTGATGCCGTGCGTTGGGTGCTTGGCGAATCCAAAGCGTCAGCACTACGCGGAGATTCCCTACAGGATGTTATTTTCGGTGGCTCAGCGCATCGCAAGCCAATAGGACGCGCAAGCGTTGAGTTAATTTTCGACAATAACCAGGGTTCAGCCAACGGTCAATGGTCAAGCTATGCGGAAATAGCCATCAAACGCGTTATCCAACGGGAAGGTAACTCGAATTATTATATCAATAACCTACATGTCAGACGACGCGATATAGCCGATCTTTTTTTGGGCACAGGTGTCGGGGGGCGCGGCTATGCAATTATTGAGCAAGGTATGATATCCCGTATCATCGAAGCAAAACCGCACGAATTGAAAATGTTTCTCGAGGAAGCTGCCGGAATCTCAAAATACAGAGAAAGAAGACATGAAACCGAATTAAGATTAAGCGATACACATAGAAATCTGGTTCGTATTGAAGATATTGCCATTGAGCTCAAGAAACAAATAGAACATCTTGAAATTCAGGCCAAGGCCGCAAAAGAATACATTACACTCAACAAGCAACTGCAACACACACAACAAACACTATGGCTGCAGCAACGCAATGAATCAACAAAGCAACGCCTTGCCGCAGAAGAGGAAATCAAACAAATTGAGCAGCTACTGACCATTGAGGCTGAGCAATTACATCAGAACCGATGTACACGCGAAAGTTTACGCGCTCAAGAGCACGATTTGAGCGAACAGCTCCATGAAACACAAGGACAATCGTATGGCGCAAATGCAGAAAAAGCGCGTATTGAGCAGGAAATCATCCAATTTCAGAAAAATAAAACCCGGCTGGCGCAACAACTCTCCGATATCGACAAGCAATTGACTGCCAATCAACATCACCGAGAGTCAACTACAAATCATCTCACTCATTGGCAAAAAGAGAAAGAGAATGCACTGGCTGAACATGAAGCCGGTTTGCAAAAACATCGCATTGAGTCTGAAAAATTACCTGAGCTTGAAACCATTTTTCATCAGTATCAGAAAGCATATGAAAATCTGCGAAATAATTTTACCCAAACAGAACAATCGATAAACCTGACGCTAACGCATATTCAGCATGGCAGTAAGACCATACAACAACTGGAATCACGCATCAGTCGTTTGGAACATGAATACAGCACATTATCCGATATAGATCACGATCAACTCGCTGAGCTTCAAGCACAAATCACACAAATTGAAAACCAATTACACGAAACGGAAGAAACCTTAACGGCATCGGAATTGGCATTCTCTGAAACAAACCAGCAAAAAGAAACCGCAGCAGTACAAGTACACGAAACACAAAAAGCGATAGCGAACTTACATGCACAATTTAACGCGCTGCATCATCTTCAGCAAAAAATTAAAAACAACGATGCATTAAAACATTGGTTGCACAAACACAACCTGGATTCGGAAAAACGCTTATGGCATCACATTCAGATTGAAAAAGAATGGGAAAACGCGCTCGAATCCATTCTGCAAGAACGCCTGAACAGTCTTGCTTTTTCACGATTGGAAACCATCCTTGACTGGAAAAATGATTTACCGCCCGGCAAATTATCCATCTTTGAATTACCGCCAATCAAAGACCAGCGCGACATCGCTCACAACAAAACTCAAGAACCCGGAATTTCAACTGCCCTCTTCCACGCCCACAGGAAAACACTCTTCACCTTTTTGACCTGCGATGATGAATACCTATTTTCATTACTGCAACATTGGCTGGACAAAACCTATGTCATCGACAGTATAAATTTCGGATTACAGCAACGCCATCAATTGGCATCTGATGAACAATTGGTTACACGCGAAGGGCACATCATCACTCGGCACAGCGTCTTCTTTCACTCGCCTGATTCTCATCTCCACGGTGTGCTATCGAGACAACGTGAACTGAATCGCATGCAATCCGAAATTACAGATCATGAAAAGAAACTCGCCGCGCAACAATCAGTCCTGACAGAGTGCATTGCGCAATGTGAAAAACTACGACACACCATGCAATCCCTTCACCACAACCAGCAACAACTCACACAACATCGGCACACACTGCAAATCGAGCAGGCAAAACGTTTACAGATCAACATTCAAATGGAACAGCGCAAGGTCCAGGTAACAACGGAATTAAATGAAATCAATCTGCAACGCGACAAAGAAAACCAACAAAAGGCAGATGCCGAACGTGATGCCTCGGAACTCCGCTCCCAAATCGATCAAATCAAGGAACAACTGCATAGCGCAGAAAATGCGATGGAAGCCGCTTCACATGCACTCAGCGACCAACGCCTGATCATACAGACGGCGTTAAAAACCGCCCAGGAAGCTTCATTTAATGAAAAAATCTGTCAAAACAAGATCAATGATTTAGAGCAATCATTAAAATCAATTGAAGAAGATAAAAAACGACTATTACATAGTCGCTCAGCTTTAAATGCCGAGACAGCAAATCAGGACGATTCGATACTCAATATACAATTGGAAGCGTGTTCACTGCGGTGTCAAGAATTAGAGGTATCTGTTGCCGAGCAGCGCAATATGCTCGATCAGACAAGACAACGTATTCAGGAGATTGAGAAACTATCCATGTCAATGGAACACCGGCAAACAAAACTACGCGAATCCATTACTCAGTTACAACTCAAAAAACAGGCTTCCGGCTTGTCGGAAGAAAGATACAATGAGCAACTGCGCGAAGCGTTTGCCGATGAAGAAAGCCTGTTACCGTTGATTGACAGTAAAACCAACACCGCACTGCAAACCGACATCAAACGATTGCAGCAATCCATCACTGCATTAGGCGCTGTAAATCTCGCAGCACTGGATGAACTGGAAACCGCCCGTTTGCGTGAAGGTAATCTGGACATTCAGGTCCAGGATTTGCGGGAAGCCACGGCAATTCTACAAGCAGCGATTGAACAGATTGATCAGACAACAAAGCAGTTGCTGAAAAAAACTTTTGATACTGTCAATGCTAATTTACAAGAACTTTTTCCGCTCATTTTCTCCGGTGGAAAGGCAGAACTCGTGCTCAGTGATGATAAGATACTCGATGCCGGTATCACGCTGACCGCACAACCACCCGGCAAAAAAAATAACTCCATTCATTTATTATCGGGGGGCGAAAAAGCTCTGACCGCATTGGCGCTCATTTTTTCGCTATTTCGCCTGAATCCGGCGCCATTCTGCATGTTGGATGAAGTCGATGCCCCGCTCGACGACAACAATACTGCACGTTTCTGTGAATTAGTAAAAAATTTATCTAAACAAACACAGTTTTTGTTTATCAGTCATAATAAAATTACGATGGAAACAGCCCAGCAATTAATTGGTATCACGATGCAAGAACAAGGTGTTTCCCGAGTCGTCGCTGTAAATATTGCTGGTGTGCTTGATTCTGAAAAAACAAAAGATGCTGTACCATCGTAACTTAAGCATGAAAACTGCGAAAAAGTTAGGGAATAGAACAATAGCATGGGTATATTGAGTATGAGTGACTTTCAAGTTAGTTTAATCATCATCGGCATCATTATCATTATCGGTGTCGCAATCTTCAATTGGACGCAACAATTGCGTTATCGCCGGAAAATAGAATCCACATTGAATCAAAAACATGAGGATGTCTTGCTGGAAAAAATAAGCAACTCAAATCCCAAAAAAAGGGGGCATGACAAAATCCATGAAAGAATTGAACCACAGTTAGATAAAAGCTTTTATACTGGAAAGCCGCCTCAGAATGAGTTTATTAAAAAAACAGAATGGGGATTTTCTGAGAATTTAAATGAAGCTCAGGAAAAACTGGATCAACACAATAACCCTATTGATGATAAGGTACCAGTACCCGCAGCCAATGAACCTCATTCCATTGTCGATGGATTTGACGGTCATTCTAACTATATTGTCAATATCTACGCTGACGCAGTCATACCTGCGAACGAACTCAACGAATTATTACATCGGAAATTTGATTTCAATAAACCGTTAAATTGGTTCGGACAGAAAAGTGCGAACGACCGCTGGGAGGAAATCAACATGAAATCAGCTGATCACTCGGGCTTTATCAATTTGAAAGGATGTCTATTGCTCGCTGATCGTGCAGGCCCAATCAGAGAAATTGATTTATCCATTTTTCGCGACACCGTTCAGGACTTTGCCAAGCAAATCAACGCAAAAACGGAATGCCCGGACATCGTACCGTCACATGAGCAAGCCGTAAAGCTCGACAAATTTTGCGTTGACGTCGATGTCATGATCGGTGTTAATATCATCAGCAAGGATGAAGGTGCGTTTGTAGGAACAAAAATCAGGGGATTGGCCGAAGCATCGGGTTTCAAACTTGAGTCTGATGGTGTATTTAAATATCGAAATGATGAAAATCATATCCTTTTCACACTGACTAATTACGAATCAGAACCTTTTGTCCCGGATAATATAAGAACCATAACCACACATGGAATAACATTTTTACTGGATGTACCAAGAGTGGCAAACGGCGAGAAAGTTTTTGATCAAATGACGCATCTTGCCAAAGTTTTCTCTAATACGCTTGGCGGGATCATGGTTGATGACAATCGCGTACCGCTCAGTGAAAATGGATTGGCCAGGAGTAAACAACAGCTTATCAATATCCAGTCAAGAATGAAGAAGCATAATATCCTTCCTGGCAGTCAGAATGCCTTAAGATTATTCAATTAACACCGCTTCATGTTGACAAGAATCAAACCGGGGGCAAATCATGAGTTCAAATACCGATAAAAGATTTTCGCCGATAGAGGTGCAATTAGAGGCTGGAAAGCAATATTATTGGTGTACCTGTGGACGCAGCCAGTCTCAACCTTTTTGCGATGGCTCACATAAAAGTACAGAATTTACACCCCGAGCTTTCTCTATTGATATCAGCAAATCCGCTTGGTTATGTACCTGTAAAAAAACAGGCAATCCCCCTTTTTGCGATGGTACGCACAATAAGCTATAAAAAATAGCATACCAATTAACCTTGACTACGCCATAATTCTAAGATTTTCCATTAGCCGACGGATACCTATGGATTCAGATCTTAAAATGCTCGAAGAAGAAGTCAGTCGGCTAGTAACCTTATATCAAGAGATCTGTACTGAGAATACCCGATTACGGCAGCAACTTGCCAGAACAAGTGCAAGAAATGAACAGTTGACTGAAAAAATACATATTGCTTCCAGTCGCCTAGAAAATCTTTTAAAGCATTTACCTGATCATGAACAATGAAAATGTATTAATAATCGATATCATGGGCAGAGAGTTCAGTATTAGCTGTCCGGATGACGAGCGCGAAGAAATTCTGAAGGCTGCCGAATTTCTAAACAATAAAATCCGAGAAATTAAAAAAGAAGGTAAAATAGTCGATTCAGACCGCGTAATCATCGCTGCAGCACTTGGAATCACTCACGAATTACTTGATTTACGCCGATCAAACGGTTTTGACATTGATGACATTAAGCGTAAAATTACCGACATACGAAGAAAAATTAATACCGCATTGAACAAAAATACAGAATGACGCTTCATTGATTTATATCATCCTGAAAAAGGATATAGCATTTATAGTATATTAAAAATTGCTCCCTGCCGTGTACGTTAAAGACTGAGATTCTTTGAACCAATCATCAAAATGGGTTGTTGACTAAAGCGAAACTGTTGTGCGCGGCTTCATTGAAGGCGTGCCTGATGGATCCGGGAGACAACCACCTTGAACCTTGTGGTTCAAGATGAAGGTCTGACGGCATATGCGGGGGGCTTCCGTTTCTCTATTCTCATCCCCCGTTGCCGCCAGATTAAGAAACCTGTTCAAGATCTCACTGAAGGGCGTATTGCGGCGTTAAAATCGAACTCAAAATACTCACATACTTCACGTATGCTCCGCTCGGCGCAGGCGCCTCGCCCTACGGGCTAGCCTTACGGCTGTTCGCTGCGCTTTTTTGCTTGCGTCGTTCAATTTTGCTTTGCACTGTACTCCTTGATTGAGATCTTGAACAGGTTCTAAGAAAGTCCTCACACGCATCGGATATTTTTTATGCCCGCATCAGAAAGCTAAGCCCCTGATTGCGGCGCATATCAAAATGACGACGCCTGAAATTCCCTACCAAACCATTATCTTGCGGAAATACGGGTTAAATTCTCGCTTTCTCATCTCTTCGATTCTGGTCATATATGATAATTTCTGCGTAAATTATTAAACCTAATAACAATTTTTAACTTACGCACAAAGGTTTTCTATAATGCTAGTTATTGTCGGTTATCTCATTATCATTTTATCTATATTTGGCGGTTTTGCACTCGCGGGTGGGCATTTGGCTTCTCTGTGGCAACCAGTTGAAATATTGATGATCGGCGGAGGTGCTGTTGGCGCTTTTGTGGTTGGCAATTCCAGCAAGGCGCTCAAAGCGACTCTAAAAGGCCTACCGAGTGTTTTTAAAGGTACAAAATATACCAAGGCTGTTTATATGGAGCTCATGACGTTGCTCTATGAGATTCTTGGAAAAATCCGCAAGGAAGGTCTAATGTCGATCGAAACTGACGTTGACGAACCACAAAACAGCCCTATCTTCACTAAGTATCCGACCATTCTGGCGGACCACCATGTCACAGAGTTTATAACAGATTATTTACGGCTGATGGTGGGTGGAAATCTGAACGCGCTGGAAATTGAGAATTTAATGGACAGTGAACTGGAAACACATCACCAGGAAGGTGAAATCCCCATTCACTGTATTGCAAAACTCGGGGATGGCTTGCCTGCTTTCGGCATTATCGCCGCTGTCATGGGGGTTGTTCATACCATGGAATCTGTTCATTTACCGCCCGCTGAACTCGGTATTCTGATCGCGGCTGCTTTAGTAGGTACCTTCCTCGGTATTCTGCTGGCTTACGGCTTTGTAAGCCCGTTAGCCGGGAAACTTGAACATCAATTACATGAATCCAGCAAACTACTGGAATGCATCAAAATTACACTACTGGCCAATTTGAACGGTTATTCGCCCGTTCTTGCGGTAGAGTTTGGACGAAAAGTGCTCTTCACCACAGAAAGACCATCGTTCCTTGAATTGGAGCAACATGTCAAGAGTAGCAAAGCAGAATAATCCAATCCAGATTATCGTAACAAGATGATGAGATATCACAAGGTAATAACACTATATGTCTGATGATCTTTCGCAACGTCCTATAGTCATTAAACGTATCAAAAAAATGACTGGCAGTCATCATGGCGGTGCATGGAAAATTGCTTATGCCGATTTTGTAACGGCGATGATGGCTTTCTTTTTATTAATGTGGCTGCTCGGTTCGTCTTCTCAAGGTGATCTCGAAGGCATTTCCGAATATTTCAGAACGCCACTCAAGGTGGCTTTCTTTGGAGGTGCAAATGTAGGTGATACATCAAGCATAATAAAAGGTGGCGGCACTGACATAACAAAAAGCACTGGACAAGTCAAAAAAGGGGAAACTTCAGCTGATAAAGCATTTATTGATCTCGAAGCAGCAAAAATCGAACGAGAGCGTATTGAGCTCATACGTTTCAATCTTTTGAAAGACAAAATTGAACAGGCTATCGAGGCCAATCCTTTATTACTCAGATTCAAGAGCCAATTGCTACTGGATATCACCACAGATGGATTACGCATCCAAATTGTCGATGAACAAAACCGGCCGATGTTTGCCAGCGGACGTGCTGAGTTGCAGTCTTATACCAAAGCAATACTTCACGAAATCGGTAAAATGCTGAATGATGTACCGAATAAAATCAGTCTTTCCGGGCACACGGATGCAACTCCTTTTCCTTCAGGCGACAAAGGCTATAGTAACTGGGAATTGTCTGCCGATCGTGCCAATGCTTCACGCCGGGAATTGATAACCGGCGGCATGGATGCTAATAAAGTCCTTCGCGTGATCGGATTGTCGTCAGCAGTCTTATTCGATCGTACCAACCCTTTCAATCCGATAAACCGGCGCATCAGTATCATTGTGATGAATGAAAAGGCTGAAAACGCGATTACGCAGGAAGACGACGAAATAAAAATCGGCAATCCAATCGGAATCAACAAAGATTTAATCAATCTCCCTCGGTTCCCGCATTCCGCCGAATAGAGAAAGATTACGGGTATGTTGTTCAAACACATCGTCAACCGCATGCCTGTCATAAAGGCATTACTGATTCAGTTGTTAGCATACTTATGCATTGCACCGCTGATTCCATTTTTTCCGTCACTCACGATTCTAGCGTGGGCCTTGATTCAAAGTATTACAGCGGCGATTATCAGTTATTACGCTAAAATGGCTTATTGGTGGATTCCAATACAGTTAAGCTTTCTGCCAGCCAACTCGCATTGACACTGGAAATATCTCCATTATGGTTTGGAATGTGTTTTTTCGCATTACTTCTGGTTTATGGCAAAACCTACAAGACGCAGGTTCCCCTGTATCCTTCCAGCTCTGAAGTTACCAAAGCTCTCGCGTCTTTATTACCACAGACAAAAAAATTCACATTTATCGATCTCGGCTGCGGCTGCGGTGGTTTGCTCAGCAAATTGAATACTATGCGTGACAATGGCTTTTTTTACGGCATAGAAGCTGCGCCCATTCCTTTTTTAATTGGAAAGATCAGGACACTGTTCAGAAAGACACACTGTAAGGTTCAATGGGGTGATCTATGGAAACAGGATCTCGCGCAATATGATGTGGTTTACGCGTATCTTTCACCTGTTCCCATGCAATCACTCTGGCAGAAAGCATGCCGTGAGATGCAACCTGGCAGCCTGTTTATCAGTAACACCTTCATAATTCCCGGTATAACCCCTGAGAGAACCATACGATTAAACGATTTCTCTGGATCAACTTTATACATCTGGAGGATATAATCAGGGAGTATTAGACAGCTTCCTTATTCATTTGCATTTATAGATGTAGATGTCATGAGGAGTCTGGAGACTTAAAAATAAACCTGACCTTTCGGTCCATAAAAGGATATGTTACCGGCAGCACTTTGCAGCGCTGAATATGAACGTTGATTATATTGAAGCTGTAATAAAATGGCTCTGCCGTTAATTTGATTAATCTGATTTGCCTGCTTGGCCAGTTGTATTAATTGATTCCACAATTCATGCAACTCAATGCCACAGGCGTGTTCAGCCAGCCATTGTTGCATACCCGCTTTATTTGTCGGATAACCTTGAGACAACAGATACTGCGAACGCTGCTCATTTATTTTTTCCAATTCACTGATTATTTCAGTTTTCTCCGATATCACGCTATCAAGATCATTGATTCGTCCCTGAATGAGTGTTTCTTCTTCCTCATAAAGAATTTCCAGAAACATTCGAGTGGTTCTTTTTTCCTTTTCAAGGATCGAAACAATTTCTTCGAGACTCTGGTCCTCAGGCATTAACTCTGTCCTTCTTTTGTTGAAATTAACACTTTAGCAGTTTCAATCAACCGATCCGCGACCACCTCGGAGTTTACTTTAAAAGTACCATCACTAATGGCCTGCTTAACCTGTTGTACACGTTCCATATCAACAACAGAACCAGTCTCTGTATTCGCACTAATCGATTGCAGATTGGTGGCGCGTGGGCTGATGTGAACAGTACTCGTACTATTCAAATTTTCCTGATGAGCAACCGGAGTTACTTCGGCAGGCTTTTTGTTATCGCCCGGCGAAACATTCGGTATTGTATGTATTGAATTATCGACTTTCAATTTGATTTCCTTATGATTTATTTTAATTAATTCCCATATCGACAAGCCCGTGTAGAAACTTTAGTCAAAATTGAACCGGGTTGTCAATTCAAACCTGA
>CAZTCY010000073.1:0-14423 GCA_964612715.1 uncultured Nitrosomonas sp.
GACGTGGCCGAGGATGTCCTTGGATTTCAGGTCCAGCGGCTGGCCCTTGTATTCGCGGGCAGCGAAGTCGGTATCCGAGAAGTGGCTGATCAGCCCAGCCAGCTTGCTGGAATCGAGCTGGACGCGGGCGAAGTCCTTGTTGAGCACGTTCTTCAGGCGGGCGTTCTCACGTTCGACGGCCTCCATGGCGTTGTCGATCAGCCAGCCGACCGAGCGCATGTCCTCCGGCTCGTCCTTGCCCGGCTTGTTCCACGGCAACGCCGCCTTCGGCGGCAATTGCGCGCAATCGCGCAGGGTTTGCCAGCGGGCTTCCACGGGCACCCAGAACACGTTCTTTTCGGTGTAGTAATCGCGCACCTCCAGCTCGGCGGCGATGTTCTCTTCGTACTCCTGCGTGCCTGCTCCACCGTATTCGTCTGGGTCCATGTAGTAATCATGGTCCGGGTTGGTGAACTGCGCACGCAACTCCCGCTGCCGTTCCTCGAACGCATCGGAGACATACTTGAGAAAGATCAGCCCGAGCACGACGTGCTTGTACACGGCGGCGTCGAGGTTCGAGCGCAGCTTGTCGGCGGCGGTCCAGAGCTTCTTTTCCAGGTCGTTGAAGAACTGTTGTTCTATGGGTTTCATTCGTCAATTCTCGATGGGTGCAGCCGGGTTAGTAATTCATGGCCTGGTTCCGTGAGGCGGTATTGTTGCAGGCGGCTGTTGGGTTTGTCGGGCAGAGTCATTTCGATCATGCCCGCTGCAAGCGCAGGGCGCAAATAGTTCGCCTGGAAGGTGGGACGGTGTTTCAGACCGACGGTCCGTTGTATCTCTGCTGACGTCAGCGGCCCACCCGCCAGGGCTCTCACCACCTGGCTGACTTGTTCGGTAACTTGTTCGGTGACTTGTTCGGTTACTTGTTCGGTGACTCTGGCCCCTTCAGACATCAGCATACCCAGCCGGATGAAATGGGCGGAGAAAGTGAAAGCCTCGCGCGGGTAAGCTTTGAGGATGCGCGGCATGCCGGAGCCGAGGTATTCGACCATACCGAGGTCCTTGAAAACCCGCATCAGGGTCTTGTTGCGGGGCATGGAGTAACCGGCAAAAAAGTCTTCCTGTTCCTGGCCGGGATGAATGGCACCTGCCGAGGTGATTTCCAGGCGGTCGTTGAAGATCTCGAACTTGGGTACCAGTTCGGTGCTGTAGTCGTTGTGGATGATGGCGTTGATGACCGCCTCACGCAGAGTCACCGGGTTCCACAACGGTTTCTCGATACGTTCGCGTGGCGTAATTTGGGTGTGGATGCTGTTTTCCACCCCTTCCAGCCGTTCCAGCACGGACTTGCAGGTTTTCACCAGGTAGCAGTAGCCATATTCTTTGCTCCCGATCAGGTTAACCCGGTCAGTGCCGGAGTATTTGGCCACCTGCACCGAGTTGCCGTTGTCGTCTGCCAAGAGGTACGCGGCATAGCTCCAGGCACCGTCTTCGGTCAGCAGCTCCAGGTTCGCGGCGAACTTGTCGTTGAGGGCAAGGCCCGCTTCCTCGTAATAGATTTTCAGTTGGGCGAAGCTGAGGTCCTGGCGCGGCGAGCGAATGCGTGTCAACGAGTTGCGGGTGTGGCGGGCGAACAGTTCTTCGATCATGCTCGGAGGCATGGGTTCGCTGGCGCTGCCAAGGCGGATGAAGCAGCCCTTTTCCGACATGCCGTATTTGCGCAGGTAATAGGGTTTTTCCGTGCCGCTGGCGAGAATGATCTTGATGACCGGCTTGCCATCGCGCTGCTCCAGGATGACATCGAACAGCCCCAGTGCCGAGGACTGGATGTTGTTCTTTATCCGATCCTTGATGGCCAGTTGCACGGTATCGTCATTGCTGACACCGGTAGTTTGGCCGTTTTTATCGATACCGATATAGACGATGCCGCCGTCGTGGTAATTCAGAAAGGCGACAATCTCTCGCTCAAGGCCATCGCTGAGTTCCCGCTTGTATTCGATGCGATTGGATTCCGTCATGCGTTGCTGTCTTTTTTGTCCGAATCCTCATCGGCGCCACCCGTCCGCACCCACGCATCCACCTCGGATAACTGGAATTTCCACAGTCGCCCCACCTTGTGGGCAGGCAAGCCCTTGCTCTCCCGCCAGCGGTAGACCGTGTCTTTCACTATGTCCAGATGCTGGGCAACTTGCTCGGCGGTGCCCCAGGGTTCGGTTGTCATGGTGTCGGTACCCAATGCAATAGATCAAAGTCGTTTTCAATCGTCAGGAATCTATCATACGCCTGATGGTAATGCCAATGGGCTATTGCAGGAGAGATTTAAATGGTCAGGATCAGGGGGCCGAGATCAAGGGAATGGGCCATAAGGGACAAAGCCCTGCCTGGAAAAGGAAAAAGGCCACATGACTCTTCTCCTGGATCGATGGCCAGATTGCCGGCCAGCGCCAAGCCATCGATGCAATCCGCCCACGCCTGTATTCAACAGATTGCCATGGACATCAATGGAACCTGTTTTATTTGCCGATGCAAAATTCCGAGAATATTTTGCCGAGTAAATCATCGGCTGTGAATCGTCCGGTGATGGCCGATAGTGCATCCTGTGCAATCCGGAGTTCTTCAGCGAGTAATTCCCAACTGGACTCGTTTTTGCAGTATGTCAGCGCTGCATCGATATGGTGCTGCGCTGTGTGCAGAGATTCCAGGTGACGTTGCCGGGCCATGAAGAGTCCTTCTTCGGTCTGGTTGGTTTTCCAGCCGGCTGTTTTCAGAATCTGTTCGCGCAGCATGTCGATTCCGGCGCCGGTTTTGGCGGAAAGGTGTATTTCAGTATGATTATTGTGGGTCTCAATTCTGGGTTGTGTATTGAGCAGATCAATTTTATTGATAATCGTGATGTGCGGTTTGTTAATGGAAAACGCGGTCAAAACAGCTTTGTTAATGTCATCGGGTAGCTGACAACTGCCGTCAATCAAGTGGATCAGAATGTCGGCGTTCCTGACCGCGGCCTGGGTGCGTTCGATGCCTTTCTGTTCAACGATATCCGTGGTTTTTCTTAATCCTGCGGTATCCGTTACGTGAATGGGGATACCAGCGATAGCGATGGTTCTTTGAATGCTGTCACGTGTCGTGCCGGGAATTTCGGTGACTATGGCGACGTCATCCTCGGCCAGTTGATTGAGCAGACTGGATTTTCCCACATTCGGTTCGCCAATCAGCACCACTTTAATCCCTTCCTGCAGCAGATTGCCGCGAACTGCCGATGACATGACGTGTGCAAGCTGTTCGCTGATGGTATTGAGTCTCGCGCGGATTTCCGTGTGATAAAGTTCTCCGATTTCCTCTTCCGGGAAGTCGAGCGTTGCTTCAATCAGCATGCGCAACGTAGTCAGCGATTGCACTAATTCATCGATGGCACGTGAAAAAACCCCCTGTAATGAACGAATCGCGCAACGCGCCGCTTCGGTCGTACTGGCTTGAATGAGATTGGAGACGCTTTCGGCCTGCACCAGATCGATCTTGTTGTTGAGATAGGCCCGCAATGTAAATTCACCCGGTTCCGCCAGCCGTGCGCCACAGGCAAGACACTGGCTGAGCAGCAGATTCATGATTGCAGGGCCGCCGTGACCCTGCAACTCCAATACATCTTCACCTGTATAGGAGTGGGGCGCAGGAAAATAAAGCGCGATTCCCTGATCGATGATTTGACCTTCGCTATCAAGAAACCGGCTTAATTGCGCCTTGCGCGGCTCGGGAAGCCTGCCCAATATGGTCCGGGCTAGCGCGGTGAGATCCTTGCCCGAGATACGGACGATGCCCACACCGCCACGGCCGGGTGGTGTGGCAATTGCAGCAATGATGTCCGGTTTAATCAGCACAACTTATCTGTAACCTATTTTCATTACTGCATTCAAAAAAGCGAAATCGGTCTGGCGTAATGAATGTCCAGACCGGGGGAACAGAATGAAAATTATCTTCTTTTATCTTTCCTGCTTCTACCCTTGCTTCTCGCGGATGTTTTCGGCGCTGGTTTCTGCTGTTTGGGAGCAGGTGCCGGTTTTTCTTCACTGGTTTCGACGATTTCTGCGTCTTCGATTTCTTGACCGTTTCCGGTATCGGATTCGTTAGTACGCGCAATTTGCTTAGGCTCGTCGTTTTCTTCAGATGCCGCAGTTTTTCCTTTAGGACGAGCTGTCGTCTTTCCTTTGCTTCTCTTCTCTTCTTCAAGCTGTGCTTTCTTTTCGAGCATGCGCGTAATCTGCCATTGCTGCGCGATCGATAATATATTGTTACACAGTGAATAGAGCACCAGACCAGCCGGGAAGAAGAAGAAAAATATACTGAATGCGATCGGCATGATCTGCATGATTCGCGCTTGTATCGGGTCTGTCGGTTTAGGGCTCAGTTTGGATTGCACCCACATGGATACGCCCATGATCAGTGGCAGCACATAGTAAGGATCAGGCACCGACATGTCGGTAATCCAGAGCGCCAACGGCGCGTAACGCAATTCCACAGCGGCGAGCAATGTCCAGAACAATGCGATAAATACCGGAATCTGTACAAGAATCGGTAAACAGCCGCCCAATGGATTAATTTTCTCTCTTTTGTAAAACTCCATCATCGCCATGTGCATGCGTTGCCGATCGCTGGCATATTGTTCACGGATGCGTTGTAATTCCGGCGTCACGACGCGTAATTTCGCCATCGAACGATAGCCGGCTGCGGATAACGGGAAGAACAATAATTTTACGGTTACTGTCAGCAGAATAATTGCAATACCCCAGTTATCCACATAGGCGTGATAAAAAGACAGTAGCCAGAACAGCGGTTTCGCCAGAACTGTCAGCCAGCCGTAATCCACAGTCAGATCCAGTCCTGGAGACAGCTCGGCCAGCTTGTTCTGTTCCTGCGGGCCGGCATAGAAAGGCATTACGATATTGCCTGACTGTCCAGGTTCGATTGCACCTACAGGGGCTATGACACCGGCTGTATATTGGTTGTATGCCAGTCGCTTGACATAGTATTCGCGGGGGGTTCCGTGTTCAGGCAGCCAGGCTGTCAGAAAATAGTGCTCAAGCATGGCAACCCAGCCATCGTCGGCATTCGTCGGATAGGATGCTTTATTTTTGTCCAGATCAGAAAATTTGACCTTGAGAAATTTTTCTTCATCCGTATAGAGCGCGGGTCCGGTATAGGAATGAACCAGAAAACCCTGGCCTACCGGCTCTTTTGCATCGCGCATCATTTGGAAATATGAAAAAGGCAGAATTGTATTTTGACTGTTGTTGACAATTTCAAATTTCACATCGATGACATAGGTACCCCGATGGAAGGTGTAGATTTTTGTAACTTGTATGCCGTTTTCTTCAGGTGCCAGAAGACGGACACTGACGTGATCTTCGCCCGCCCTTAATTCATAAGTATGAATGTTTGAATCTACGGTATATCGGGTTTTGTGGCTCGGCAGGCCGTCGCCAATCAACCCGGACTGCGAAACCTGAAAACGCGCGGCCTGATCCAGTAATAATTCATAGGGTTTGGAGTCATCCTCCCGGGCCGGGTGCAGCAGCAAACCCAGTTTTCTGATATCGCCGCCTGCGGTATCAATTTCGGCAACAATCAAATCCGTTGTGACCTGAATTTTTTCACCGATTTCAAACAGGTTAGGGGTAATTGACGGTGAAATACCTTCAATGCCCTCGGCGATACCTGATCCGCTTGCACTGGTAAGTTCATCGCCGGGCACGGGCAGCGGATCATGCCGCTGATTGTTTCCTTCAATCGCTGTGCCGGGAGTTGCCTGAGTGACCGGGGGTTGTGTTTCTTTCTGCCATGATTCCCACAAAAGTAATAGGGAAGTTGACAAGATAATAATCAGTATAAGTTTTCTTGTTTCCATTCTATCTGGTCAGATTAATTGATCATGATTCCGCTGATGTATTGCATAAGTAATTGGAGTGTGGTGTTATGTCAGTCAGCTTTTAATTGTTCTTGCGCTGGCCAGTGATTATTATGAAATCATTCATTTGTAAGATTTAATCGCACCAATATTGATTGGCAGTGACTTCAGGGGACAGGCTCATATCCACCTTTACACCATGGGTTGCAGCGCAAGATGCGCCAGATGCTCAACCGCATGCCGCGAAAAAAGCCATATTTGGCTAACGCTTCACATGCATACTGAGAACAGGTGGGAGTAAAACGGCATGAAGGCAACATCATAGGACTAATACAATATTGATAAAGTTTTATAAGCGCGATGATCAATCGTGACATTGTTGTAATTCATGCATCAATAACTTGATTTCAGCGACAAACTGCGCTGAATCGATCTTGGAAATCGGACGTTTCAAACGCATTACCCAGTCCATGCCTGCAGTATCACTTTTTTCCTGGAATGTACGAAATGTCTCCCGTAACAGTCGCTTAATTTTGTTGCGTTTAACCGCCCGGCGCTCAAATTTCTTTGAAACAATCAACCCTATTCTGGAATAGCGTAGATTGTTTGGTTTAGCATATATCTGTAAGTGTAGGCTGCTTGCTTGGTGCTGAAAGCGAAAAACCGCGGTAAAGTCTTCTGAGTTACGCAGTCGCCGATTTCTCGACAAGGAATATGCGGCTACATGACTAATGTTATTACTCTGTTATTTTGTTTATGCCACACCCAATCTTTTGCGTCCTTTGGCCCGGCGTGCCCGGATAACGGCCCTGCCGCCACGCGTTTTCATGCGAACGAGAAAACCGTGGGTTCGTTTTCTTTTGATGACAGACGGCTGGTATGTGCGTTTCATGTTCTCTCCCTTCTCTCTGGTCTATTTTTGATCAATAAAACCGTGTATTACAACCTGTTATAGGGTCTGATGTCAACTATTTTTGAATCATGTTTGTGTAATGTGAATGTGCTTTCAATCTCAGTAAGGCGATGGTGAAGTTTTCGCCGCAAAGGATTTCAGGCTAAAATTTTGCACCTGTTCCAACCAGTTCGGCCGTGATAATTTTATAACTAAAGTTCTCCGGATCCATGCTGTCCAGAGGCTGGTTATCAATTTCCGCGTGCGGAAACAGAAAGAAAGGTAATTTTCCGGCGTTACTGTTTGGCAGCTGAATGTCCTGTTCATAGTTAAATGTAACCCAGTTCATTTCCCATGCGCCAAAGAATCTTTCACGTAAACGCGCTATCAGCGGGTCATTCAATTTCAAATGCTCGAGTTTTGCAACTTTGCACACATCGGCAGGGTTAACCGGAATCCAGCCAAAATTGTTCAGATAAAATTCTGCCCGGCTGTGCTGGGTAGTACTGATATCCGTTGATTTACCCAGGATCGGATGTAACTCAGACCGCGTCATACGTATACCATATTGAACGCGCGCAGGAATTCCGAGTGAGCGCGTCAATCCAACGAAAAGAGAATGTGCATCCACGCATTTTCCACTTAACTTGCTGTTTTCAAGAATGAATTTTACATCACCTTTGCCGCGGCCGCGTATTGTTTCATCATGGTGGAAATGATCGACGAGCCAGTCGTAAATGGCACGCACTTTTTCCAGTGGTGAATTTCCTTTGTCATAAGTGATTGAGTGGGCTACATCTTTGACTAAGCCATTGGTAGGAATTAAATGCGTGGGTTCAAGGAATGGTTTGAGATGAGGCGGGGTAGGCGCATTGTCCGGACGATAATGATCAAGATTAACTGCATGATGCGATGTTTTGATGATACTGTGAATCGTGACATGGCGCGCGCCTTCGCCTTGCCATTCAGCCGTGAAAACCGGGAGTTTTTCTTTGCCGAATGTGTCAAATTTGGCTTGCTTTGCTGTTCCTGACCAGTTATTGCCTTGTGTATACTGATAAGCCGGAGTCAGGGAATGAGGTAATGGCAGCCAGAGGCGTGCACGTTTTCCTGTTGCCGGCAAATCGACCTGATAGGTGAGTCGAAAGCTGCTCCATTTTCCGAGACTCAATTCCTGGTTTCCAGCGAATAAGGGAAATGATGTCATAGGACTAAAAAGTGCGCCTGCGCCCATAATTTTGATAAAATCCCTGCGTTTCATAGCCTCTCTCTATTTTGAATAAAAATTAATTCGATTTACCGCGTGCTGGCGAATTTTATCCTATCGTTAGCTTAAGTCAATGCTCTTTATTGATAGTCACTTATGTCAAAATCCAGACTGTTATCTGCCGTAGAAATCGAAACCGGCCCGGAACCTGCGCATACCATCATTTGGATGCATGGTCTGGGCGCTGACGGGAATGATTTTGTGCCGATTATCGATGAACTGAAAATAGCCCTGAAAAAGCCGATTCGTTTTATTTTTCCGCATGCGTCCGAAAGGTCAGTGACGGTAAATGGCGGGTATGTCATGCGTGCATGGTATGATATTTATGGTTTAGATAGCGGTGCACCTGAAGATGAAGCGGGTATCCGGGATTCACAAAAGGCGATTGATGCATTGATTGAAAATGAACTGCACAGGGGCATTGTTTCAACGCATATTGTTCTGGCGGGGTTTTCGCAAGGCGGCGCCATGGCACTTCAGGCAGGGTTGCGTCAGAGCAACAAATTAGGCGGTATTATGGCGTTGTCATGTTATCTGCCTTTGCCCGTATCCCTGGACCATGAAGCGCAGCCGGTTAATGCTGCAATTCCCATTTTTATGGCGCATGGCATATATGATGCTGTTGTTCCAATTACGCTCGCAGCAGTATCTAAAGAGAAACTGCATCAGGCGCATTATGCAATCGAGTGGCATGAATATGCGATGGCGCATTCTGTTTGTGCTGAGGAAGTTAGTGATATTGATCTGTGGTTGCAGCGTATTCTGAGAATATCTCACTGAAGGGCGCATTGCGGCGTTAAAATTGAACTCAAAATGCTCACATACTGCAAGTATGCTCCGCTTTCTCGTTCAATTTTGCCTTGCACTGCATCCCCTGATCGAGATCTTGAGCAGGTCTGAGGTAGTTCAACTTTTTTGTTTGGCGCGATAAAAGTATGAAATTGGCAACATGGAACGTAAATTCTCTCAAAGTACGATTGCCGCAGGTCATCGAATGGCTGCAAACGCAACAGCCGGATATGCTTTGTCTCCAGGAAACCAAATTATCCGATGAAAATTTTCCACAGGATGAAATTACCGACGCAGGCTATCAGTCGGTTTTTATCGGCCAGAAGACCTATAACGGTGTGGCAATACTCAGCAAGGTGCAAGGCCAGGAGATAATTACTGCTATTCCGAATTTCGAGGATGAGCAGAAAAGAGTAATTGCTGCGACTTACGGAGATCTGCGCGTCGTTTGTGTCTACGTACCCAACGGTGAAATGGTGGATTCTGAGAAATATGCGTACAAATTGAAATGGTTGCCAGCCTTGACAGCCTGGCTGCGCGAAGAATTAAAAAAATACCCTAAACTGGCTGTGATGGGTGACTATAATATCGCCCCCGATGATCGGGATGTATATGATCCCCAGCTCTGGAACGGAAAAGTATTGTGCAGCCAGCCCGAGCGTGATGCATTTGGCGAGTTGTTAAATGCTGGTTTCGTTGACAGCTTCCGCTTGTTCGAGCAGCCCGAGAAATCCTATAGCTGGTGGGACTACCGCATGCTGGCGTTCAGGCGCAACCGGGGGTTGCGTATTGATCATATTCTGTTGAGTAAAGTGCTGGCGGATAGCTGTAGCGCTTGTCAGATTGATAAAGCGGCACGGAAACAGGAGCGTCCTTCTGATCATGCGCCCGTTATGGCTTTATTGTCCGAATAGGAAGAATTTATTTGATTTCAGGTAATTTTTTCAGTTCGTGCTGTAATGCCTGAAGTTTCATTTCACGCGCGCTGATTTCATTTTTCAGGCGTTCGACGCGATCAAGATAACGCTGATAATTGCGTTCACTGCCCAGACGATCCGGATTGCCGCCTTTATACTCGGCTTTAATCATTTCCAATAGTGCCGATTCGTCAGCAATGCGTTGTTCAATTTCTTTGCGCTGTTCTCTGATAATGTTGTTCTCTCGTCTTTTTTTTATCCTGTCGTCAATACCTTCGGTATCGGCGGAAGGGATAACAATAAGCGGAGGGAGGTCTACTGTTTCTGAATCATTTGATTGAATATTTGAATAAGTCACATTGCCGTGTTCGTCGATATGCTTATAAACACCGGAAAACGTATGGGCGGAGCTGAACAAGATGATTATTAACAGAAAGTAAATCATTTTCATGGCTTTTTGCGTAACGGCGAATGTTATAACCTTTCAAGTTCTCTTTTTAACGATGCGATATTGCTTTCATGGCGTTGCAATTTGTTTTGCAGGCGTCTCATTCTGTCCGTTTGCTGCTGTGTTTCCTGGTTGTTGCGCATCTGAGATATGAACCTTCCGGTCTCAGAAAATAATTTCATTTCTTCGGCAAGCTCGTTTTCCAGAATCTCGCGGCGCTTGACATCACGTTTTTGCTGCGTGTGAACGCTGATTTTTGGAAAATGCGCGGGTCTCACAGCCGCAACAACCTGAGATCTGGAATTGTTTGGTGTGGACTGGATTGTCTGTGCCCCTTTGACCGGACGATTGGTAAATGTGATGCGGCCATCGGTGTCTACATGCTTATAGATCGTGGATTCTGCGTGTGCAGCTGATGCCATGCTCATACCCAAGAAGACTATAGCGATAAGTATAATTGGCGTACTCATAGTTTGTAATTGGCCATCGTACACGAATGTCGAGAGCAGCGACTCAAGTTATATTAACGATACTAGTCTATCAATTGTCTCCTTAAGGAAAAGCTGGAAAAGGGCGAATTTACCCTGGCTTTTTATGCCATTTATTCTTTAGGATGTTCAGATACAAGAAATCACAATCGATGCATTTCGGAAAAATTCATATCGCTCCGGTTACAGGCTGTAATACAGATCAAACTCGACAGGGTGAGTCGTTGCACGTAACAGCGCCACTTCTTCCATTTTGAGATGAATATAGCCATCAATCATATCATTACTAAATACACTGCCCCGCGTTAGAAAATCACGATCCTTATCCAGATGACCCAGTGCTTCATCTAACGAAGCACAGGTATTGGGTACTTTTGCCGCTTCTTCAGGCGGCAAATCATAGAGGTTTTTGTCCATGGGATCGCCCGGATGGATTTTATTCTGGATGCCGTCAAGACCCGCCATCATGAGCGCCGAGAAGACCAGATAAGGATTGGCGGACGGATCCGGGAAACGCACTTCGATGCGGCGCCCTTTTGGACTGCTGGTGTGCGGAATACGGATAGCCGCTGAGCGGTTGCTTGCTGAATAAGCCAGATTCACCGGTGCCTCATAACCGGCAACGAGTCTTTTATAAGAGTTCGTACCGGGATTGGCTATCGCATTGAGTGCTTTGGCATGTTTGAGAATGCCGCCAATGTAATACAGGGCCATTTCGGACAAACCTGCATAGCCATTTCCGGAAAAAAGATTCTCGCCGTCTTTCCAAATGGATTGGTGAACATGCATACCTGAACCATTATCGCCCACAATCGGTTTGGGCATGAAGGTTGCCGTTTTGCCGTAGGAATGCGCCACATTATGTACCACATATTTGAGTAGCTGATTCCAGTCTGCACGTTTTACCAGACTGTTGAACCGTGTTCCGATTTCGCACTGTCCAGCAGTTGCTACTTCGTGATGATGAACTTCAACCGGGATACCGAGTTCCTCCAGTGTCAAACACATTGCAGAACGTATATTTTGCAGTGAATCCACGGGCGGTACAGGGAAGTAGCCGCCTTTAATCGCCGGACGATGACCTATATTGCCGCTGTCATATTTGATCACAGAACTCCACGCGGCTTCTTCAGATTCGATTTTGACGGAGCAGCCGGACATATCGGTGTGCCAATAAACCGAATCAAAAATGAAAAATTCCGGTTCAGGGCCGAAATAGGCGACATCGCCGATGCCGGTTGATTGCAGATAAATTTCCGCACGTTTGGCCAGTGAGCGCGGATCACGGCTGTAACCCTTACCATCGGACGGTTCCACCACGTCGCACGTCATGATGAGTGTGGAATCATCCGTAAATGGATCCAGATTAGCGGTTTCAGGGTCCGGTATCAGCAGCATATCGGATGCTTGTATACTCTTCCATCCGGCGATAGACGAACCGTCAAATGGATGGCCATCCTCAAATTTGTCGGTATCAAAACTATGAGACGGAATCGTGACATGCTGTTCTTTACCATTGGTATCGGTAAAACGCAAATCTACAAACTTAACTTCTTTGTCTTGAATCAGTTTCAAAACATCAGCGACCGACATCTTAATTTCTCCAGGAATGCAAGGGTTATCAGATAAACAAAAAAACTTCCAAGAACCCGTTCAAGATCTCACTGCACCCCTTGATCGAGATCTTGAGCAGGTTCTAAGCTGAATTATACCAGTACAAATCAATGAATAATCTGAATCTGAAACCGGATTACGCAGCAGAAGTTCTGCGATAATATGGGGTGATTATCAGAACAGTGCTTATTGATCGGCCAATGGAAATACTGATGTGTTGCTTTCCAGAGCGTGAAGTGCAGAAAAACCGGTTTCAAGTTGAATCTGGTCGCTATTGCAGGGATAACCGTATCGTTGTGACAGGCTTATCCTATGCACCGATTCCCTGGATATTCGGATAAAAAGGGCTATGGATTGCCAAGATAGCGGAATCGAAACATCGTATTGCCTGGCCAGTGCGCGCAATATCCTCAGTAGTGTTTTTGGCTATCCAGACTTCCGAGGTAAGCAGGCTGACATTATCGCACATCTGGCGGATGGCAATGACTGTCTGGTGCTGATGCCTACCGGTGGCGGAAAATCGCTTTGCTATCAGATACCGGCGCTGATGCGCGAGGGTGTGGCTATCGTTGTTTCGCCTTTAATTTCTTTGATGCAGAATCAGGTCGCGGCTTTGAATGAAGCCGGTGTACATGCCGCTGTTCTCAATTCTTCCTTGCCGCATGAAGAAGCGCAACAGGTGGAGCAAAAATTACTTGCAAATGAATATGACTTGCTCTATGTCGCGCCAGAGCGATTGATAACGCGACGTTTTCTTGATCTGATCAACCAGATACCTTTGGCGTTGTTTGCGATCGATGAAGCGCATTGCGTATCCCAATGGGGGCATGATTTTCGTCCTGAATACAGCCAGCTGTCAGTATTACATGAACATTTTCCCAATATCCCGCGCATTGCCTTGACAGCCACGGCAGACCCAGCTACGCGTCAGGAAATCATCGAACGCCTGGTGCTGCGCGAAGCAAAAGTATTTATCTCGAGTTTTGACCGTCCGAATATTCGTTATCATATTGTCGATAAGATTAACAGCAAACAACAGTTACTGGCGTTTATTCAGGCCGAACATTCTGGAGATGCGGGAATCGTTTATTGTCTCGCGCGCAAAAAAGTCGATGAGATTGCGGAATGGCTAAATTCCCATGGCATCAGAGCATTACCTTACCATGCGGGGATGAGTCCGCATCAACGGGCTTTAAACCAGGAAACGTTTTTGCGTGAGGACAATATCGTCATGGTGGCAACCATCGCCTTTGGCATGGGTATCGACAAGCCGGATGTGCGATTTGTCGCGCATTTGGATATGCCTAAAAGTATTGAAGCGTATTATCAGGAAACCGGGCGTGCCGGGCGTGACGGACTGAAAGCCAATGCCTGGATGGCTTACGGGCTGAATGATGTCATTCAGCAACGGCGTATGATAGAAGATTCCGATGCGCAACAGCAGTTCAAGCAAATTGCAACGCGAAAGCTGGAATCCATGCTGACTTACTGCGAAACAATGACATGCCGCCGCATATATTTATTGAGCTATCTGGGAGAAACGGCTGCTCCGGGGGGATGCGGAAATTGCGACGTTTGTCTGAGTCCGCCGAAAACCTGGGATGCCACTGTCGAAGTACAAAAGGCATTATCCTGCGTTTATCGTACCGGACAGCAATTCGGCGCCGGATACTTGATTGATGTATTGCGTGGCAATTGCACGGCACGTGTCAAGTATTGGAATCATGATCAAATCAGCACTTTTGGTATCGGCAGGGATCTGCCGGTTAAAACATGGCGCGCTATATTCAGACACATGATTGCGCGCGGTCTGCTGACAACAGATGGTGAAGGTCATGGCGCATTATGGCTAACTGAAGCCAGTCGAACTGCATTAAAAGGGCAGCAAAAGATTTTTCTGCGGCAGCCGAGTGTGAGCAAGGAGATTTTCCGAGATATGGCGCCCGCAGTTGAATCTTTATTCAGCCCGGCTGAACAACAGTTGTGGGAGCGGTTGCGCGTATGGCGTGCAAAAACCGCCCTGGAACATGGCGTACCTGCCTATGTGATTTTCCACGATGCGACGCTTCGAGAACTGGTGCATGCCTGCCCTCAGACAGTGGAAGAATTAAGCCGGATAACCGGGATAGG
>CAZTCY010000074.1:0-13813 GCA_964612715.1 uncultured Nitrosomonas sp.
TCGGATATGTCCTCGAACGGAGACGGATTGACCTCGGGAGTGGACAGCGCCGAACCGTCGATTTCGTCCTGGCGCCGGTTCCGATCCAGCTCAACGAGACCGTGGTGACCCAGGCGCATCCCGCGTCGCCGCGCGCCGAGAAGATGCTGGCCCGGTCGGCGGCGGGGGTTTTCTACGCCCCGCGCGATTTCAACACCGAGGAGTACCGGCATTTTCGCGACAACGACTGGACCTCGCCCAGCCGGCAGCCGCTGTCCACCTTCGCGGTGGACGTCGATGCCGGCAGCTACGGAAATGTCCGCCGCTTCCTCAAGGAAGGACGCCTTCCGCCCAAGGACGCGGTCCGCGTCGAAGAGATGATCAACTACTTCCGCTATGACTATGCGGCTCCGCGGAGCGGTCAGCCGATTGCCGTAACGACCGAACTGGCCCGGTCGCCTTGGAATCCGAGCCATCGTCTGGCGCTGATCGGGCTGCAGACGGAACGGCTGGCCCTCGAAAATCTGCCACCGAGCAATCTCGTCTTTCTGATCGACGTGAGTGGCTCGATGTCGAGCCCTGATAAGCTGCCGCTGGTCAAGGCCGCGTTCCGGCTCCTCGTCAATGAACTCCGGGATGACGATCGTGTGGCCATCGTGGTCTACGCCGGTGCCGCCGGTGTAGTGTTGCCCTCGACCCGCGGACGGGAAAAGACCCGGATACTCGATGCGCTGGAGCAACTCCAGGCCGGCGGATCGACGGCCGGCGGAGCGGGAATCAAGCTCGCCTACCAGGTGGCGCGTGAACACGTTGCCCGCGAGGGGAACAACCGCGTCATCCTCGCGAGCGACGGCGATTTCAACGTGGGCGCGTCGAGTGAGGGCGAACTGGTCCGGCTGATCGAGACCGAACGTCGCGGAGGCGTCTTCCTCACCGTGCTCGGCTTTGGCACCGGCAATCTGAAGGACGCCAAGATGGAGCAACTGGCCAACAAGGGGAACGGCCACTACGCCTATGTCGACGATCTGCTCGAGGCCAAGAAAGTCTTCGTGCAGGAACTCGGCGCCACGCTCCACACCGTGGCCAAGGACGTGAAGATCCAGGTCGAGTTCAATCCGGCCCGGGTCAAGTCGTACCGCTTGGTGGGCTACGAAAATCGCCTGCTCGCCGACCGGGACTTCAACGACGACACCAAGGATGCCGGCGAGATGGGGGCGGGACATGCGGTGACGGCTCTCTACGAGATCGTGCCGGCCGACGGCGACGATCGGAGCGGTTCCGTCGATCCGCTCAGGTATCAGCGGCCTCGCGCAGGTAGCGACTCCGATGACTGGTTTACCGTCAAGGTCCGCTATCAGCGGCCGGAAGGATCTCCCAGCCGCTTGATCGAACACGCGGTCCGGCAGGAAAGCGCTCGTCCATCGGCCGACTTCCGCTTTGCCGGCGCCGTTGCCGGGTTCGGCATGTTGCTGCGGGATTCGGAGCACAAGGGCAACGCCTCGTACGATGCCGTGATTGCCGCGGCGCGTGGAGCCAAAGGCGCGGACACCGAAGGCTACCGGGCCGAGTTCATTCGGCTGGTCGAGATGGCGGCACGGCTGGGCGGCCCGGGACGCGAACTCTCGGAGGGTCGCCGGGAGCGCTAGTTGTGCCATTGCGACAGGGGCGGGCCGTCTGTCTATTGATGAAGGGGCAGGCGGCCCCGTTCCTCTTGCTGGAAGGTGCTCGATGCGAACTCTGATTCCCGTGCTGTTCCTGGTGGCGTCTGCTTGCTCGGCAGGGGCGCCGCCGGAGTCGACGCCCACGCCGCGGCCGGACGCGCCAGTGACTCCCCCGCCGCCTCCCACCGACACCGATCGGGCCGCCCCGCCCCCGCCGGCAACGCCGCCCGATGCGGCCAAGCCCTGGCGCGGTAACGTCACGTATCGCTGTTCCGGTGATCGGCTGATCGAGACCAATTACGCCGACGACGGCACCGTCGAGGTCCGCTGGAACGGCCGCTGGTACACCCTTCGTCCGCAGCAGGCGGCATCCGGCGCGCTCTATTCCAATAGTTCGCTCCGGTGGCATACCAAGGACGAGTCGGCCAACCTGGAGGAGCGAGGCCGGACGGTGGCGTCGGATTGCTCGGTGCGTTCCCGCGGTTCCGACTGAACCGCGCGCCGTAATCGTTCCGGCGCCGCTCGGCTATCTCCTTCCGCAGTAATCGGTTACTGGCCTGCGTCGGGGCCGGGATCCGCCGTAAGTCTCCCGTAAGCCCTCAGGTCGAGATTGGATGCGTCGCCGGGTCGAATGGCCCGGCGCGGATCTCGAATGCGGAAGGCTGGGCCTCATATGGCAGGGCAGGGATGGCGGATCGGGACGTTGGTGTGGGCTGCGATGCTGTCGGCCGTGGTGTCGGGATGCGGCGGCGATCCGGTGGAACCGGAGGAGATGGTGGCCGTCGCGGTCTTTTCCGCGGGGGCGGGGAGCGGGACGGTGACCATTACCCCATCCGCGACGGCGTGTACCATCGTCGACGGTACCGCGGGGGACACCTGCGGAGCGGCGGTCGCGGTGGGCGCCAACGTCGTCCTCAAAGCGGTTCCGGCAGCTGGGCACAGCTTTGCCGGGTGGGGTGACGATTGCGCCGCGGCGACGACCGACACCTGCTCGCTCCGCGCCGATCTGCCGCTCTCGGTCACCGTTGCGTTCGTGCCGATTGCGGACCTGCCGGTGGACCATCTGGTTCTGGATCGGACCCAGCTCCGTTTAGGTCTGGGCCAAACCGCCCGGCTGGTGGCGCGGGTCTTCGGGCCTGGCGGTGTCGAACTGTCCGGGCGGGCGGTGACCTGGTCGACCGATCAGGCCAACGTCGTGCTCGTGATCGATGGTGTCGTCACGCCGGGGCTGTCCGGAACGGCCGTCGTCACTGCAGCAAGCGGGGGGAAGTTTGCCACGGCCGTGGTGGAGGTGCCCGCCCGGGTCATACATGATTTGGTCGAGGTCAACGGGACGGCGCTGCCCGCGGTCATCGAGCTGGAGCAAGTGCTCGGTGGGAACGGCAATCTCTACGATCTCCGGGTAAGCGCGATTGGTGGGCAGCTCGAGGTCGACACGACCACCAACTGGTACCGTCAGCAGATCCGCGTGCAGACCGACGTGCGGCTGGTCGCGATCCCCGAGCGCGAGTTCGAGTTCGACAGCTGGTCGAACTGGTTCGACCGCGGTCGCATCGTTGCGCAGGGCGCGGCCGGAGGGCAGTTCGTCTCGGAGTACTTGGAAGGCCGCGTGGCCGACTACGAACGGACGGCCACCGGGTTCGTAGTCGAGCAGACCGTCGAGCCGAGTGCTATCCCTGCGCGCTTCCGGTTCGCCCGCCGCTGAGGACGTCCAGCACCACCGGGACTCGGCCGAGCGGGGCGGACACCTGGGCGCCTTGCACTCTGTCTCGCACGGCGTCCAGCATCTCGCGCCCGATGGCCACGCCTTCCGCCAGCGCCGCTTCCTTACCGCGCTCGCTAGCGCTGCGCATCCGGTCCAGGATCTGCGCAGGCACCGTTACGCCGGGGACTTCATTGGCCAGGAACTCGGCGTTGCGCAGCGAGACCAGTGGCCAGATCCCGGCAATGATCGGTAACCGGAACGACTCGACCTGCTTGAGGAAGCGGTCGAGCTGATCCAGGTCGAAGACCGGCTGCGTAATGGCAAACTCGGCGCCGGCTTCGACCTTCCACGCCAGCCGCCGGAGTTCGCGATCGGGATCGACGGCCGCCGGATTGACACCCACCCCGATCACGAACCGGGTCGGCTGGCCGAGCGGATTTTTGCCGGGGTCGAGACCGCGGTTCAGCTGGCTCACCAGGTTGGCCAGGCCGATGCTGTCGATGTCGAATACCGCCGTTGCGTCGGGATACGGCCCCATCTTGGGCGGGTCGCCGGTGACGAGGAGCAGATTGCGGAGCCCCGCAGCTGCTGCGCCAAGTAGATCGCTCAGCATGCCGAGCAGGTTGCGATCGCGACAGGCGTAGTGGACCACCGACTCGATGCCCACCTGCTGCTCGATCATCAGCCCCGACAGCAGGGCGCCCATCCGGCTCTGCGCCCGGGGGCCGTCGGGCACGTTGACCGCGTCGACCCCCGCCTGCTTGAGCGCCCGGCACTGGTCCAGCATCGGGGTCGGGTCGGTCCCCCGCGGCGGGACGATCTCGACGGTGGTGATGAATTCGCCCCGCGCCAGCTTGGCACCGTAGCGTGACCGCTCGGCCAGCGGCGTCGGCTCCACTCCGCCGGTTACCGGCTCTGCCGGTCCGGTGATGACCACCTGATGCGGCGCTACCGACTTGACGAAGTTCTTGATGGTTTTGATGTGGTCGGGCGTGGTTCCGCAGCAACCGCCCACGAACCGGGCCCCCGCCTCCACCATCCGGCGGGCATACTCGGCCATGTACTCGGGGCTCGCCATATAGATCTTGCGATCGCCCACCTCGCGGGGAAGTCCGGCATTCGGCTGGGCCGAAATGGGGATCCGTACTACCGGGGCCAGCCGCTCGACCACTTCGAGGATAGTCTGCGGACCGACCGAACAGTTGACCCCGATCACGTCGGCGCCCGCCGCTTCGAGGGCGGGGCCGAACGCCTCGGGTTCGCTGCCGTAGGCGGTACGGCCGTCCTGCCCGACGGTCATCTGGACCACGATCGGCAGGTCACTCACCCGCCGGATTCCGGCCAGGGCGGCGCGGGCCTCTTCCAGGTCGCTGAAGGTTTCCAGGATGAAGCCGTCGACACCACCGGCGACGAGGCCGGCCGCTTGCCGTGCAAACGCCGCCTCCGCTTCCGCGGCCGATGTCTCGCCCAGCGGCTCGAGCCGGACGCCGAGTGGTCCGATGGCCCCGACGACCGCGGCGCGGCCGTCTGCGGCCTCGCGCGCCACCACGGCGGCGGCCGTGTTCAGCTTTTCGGTTTCGTCGGCCAGGCCGTAATGCGCCAGCTTGAACGGGTTGGCCCCGAACGTATTGGTCTCGATCAGCTCGGCGCCGTTCCGGATGTACTCGCGGTGGATGTCGCGCACCAGGTCCGGCTGGCGCACCGCCAGCTCGTCGAAGCAGACATTGAGGAAGACGCCGCGACCGTACAGCATCGTTCCCATCGCGCCGTCGAAGACATGGACTGCGCCATCGGCGATCAGATCTTTGAGTGTCGGCATCGGTCCCTCCGAAAACGCGAAACCCGAGGCTAAAACGGCCCCGGGCGGCGTTTTAGCGTTTGTTTAACGTGGCCGCAATCAGCGCAAATCACCACGAGTCTCCCCGGCAAGCTAATGCGGTCGTGAAAACCACGCTATCGGGCGCGGGGCAGCGGGGATGTCGGTTGGATCTTGACGGCCCGCGTTGTCGTTCGTATTGTGTAACTGAATGGTTACGCAACGATCGACCCGTGTCTTCGACGCGATCGCGGACCCCACCCGTCGCGCGATCCTCGATGCCCTGCGACGTGGTCCGTTGGCCGCCGGGGAGATTGCCGATCTCTTTCCCGTCAGCCGACCTGCCGTCTCGCGCCACATCCGGATACTCCGGCAGGCAGGGCTCCTGACCGAACGGCGGGCGGCGCAATCGCGGATCTACTCTCTCGACCCGGAACCGCTCCGGAGCGTCGAGCAATGGCTGGCCCACTATCGGGTTTTCTGGGCGGCCCGATTGATGGATCTCAAACGGCACGTCGAAGCCGAATCCGCCCGCACTTCCAGGAAGGATGCCCGCTGATGACCTGGGTCCACGAATTTTCGACGCGCCTGGTGGCGTCGCCCGAGCGCACCTTCCGAGCGCTCGTCGACGAGGCCGAACTCCGGGCCTGGTTCGCCGAGTATGCCGACATCGAGCCGAGGGTGGGAGGCAGCTATCGGTTCTGGGGGCGATACACCCTGGGTTTGCCCGGTGCGGAGGACGCGGACCAGCGAATCGTACGATTCGAGCCCGATCGCGCGCTGGCTTTCAGCTGGAACCTCCTGGGCGTGCCGACCGAGGTTTCGGTGGCCTTGGCGGTGGCGCCGACCGACGCGAGCGCGGCTGGCGCTCCCGGGCCGATGACATCGGTTACGCTCCACCACCAAGGTGTGCGTGCACTCGCTCAACCTCGCGAAAAGGAGTTGATCGACGACTTCTGGAGGCTGTCGTTCGGAAATCTCGGCGCTTATCTGATGGGTGCGGAGCTGTTGCGGCCCGACTTTGGCGACCCCTCACCCGAGATTCGTTCCAGCATCCTGATCGATGCGCCTCCGTCGGCCGTGTTTCGTGCCCTGATCGAGCCTGAAGCCCTGAACCGGTGGATTGCAGCGGCAGCCGTCGTGGAACCTCGAGTCGGCGGGCGCTTCGAGTTCGGGTGGAAGTATCAGGTTGGCGGTCGCGATGTCACGGGCGGGCCGACCCGGATTCTGGAGTTGATTCCGGATCGTCGCCTGGTGGTGGACTGGCCCGATTGGCGGGGCGACGACACGGTCCGGACGCAGCGAGTCAGCTTCGACCTGGAACCGGTCGGTACGCAAACGCGGGTGACTCTGGTGCACTCGGGTTTCGAGCGGGCAGCCGATATCAGCGACTACCCGTTCGGGTGGGGCGACTTTCTCAATCGGCTCGTTCCGGTGGCCGTCGGTTTGCGGTGACGGCGCGGCCGCCCGCTGGAAGTACTTCTGGTTCGACTGACGCGACGAAGGACATCCCAGGGTTTCGTCGGTGCGGGTCTCGGCCTCGTCAGGTGCGCCGGTAGCCCAGGTTCGGCGCCAGCCAGCGCTCGGCCTCCGCGACCGTGATACCCTTGCGGCGAGCGTAGTCCTCGACCTGATCGCGGCCGATCTTGCCGACGCCGAAGTACTGTGATTCGGGACGCCAGAAGTAATAGCCGCTGACCGCCGCCGTCGGATACATGGCAAAGCTTTCGGTCAGGTGGATCCCCGCATTGGTCGGCGCGTCGAGCAGTTCGAACAGGGTGCGCTTCTCGGTATGCTCCGGGCACGCCGGGTAGCCGGGCGCCGGGCGCACGCCCTGGTACTTCTCGCGAATCAGATCCTCGTTGCTCAACGACTCGGTTGATGCGTATCCCCAGAGTTCCTTGCGGACCAGCTCGTGCATGGCTTCGGCAAACGCCTCCGCCAGCCGGTCCGCAAGGGCCTTGGCCAGAATAGCGCGGTAGTCATCGTGGTCGCGCTGGAACTCGGCCACGATCGGTTCGAGCCCGATCCCGGCCGTCACGGCAAAGGCACCGACGTAGTCGCGCAGCCCGGTTGCCTTAGGAGCGACGAAGTCGGCTAGCGCCAGGTTCGGTCTGCTGCCGCTCTTCCGGTGCTGCTGGCGGAGGGTGCGAATCATCGCGGCGACGTCTGATCCCGTTTCATCGGTGTAGAGCTCGATGTCGTCACCCGAGGCGTTGGCGGGCCAGAAGCCCACCACGGCGCGCGCCGTGAGCAGATTGTCGGCCACGATGCGATCGAGCAGGGTGCGGGCTTCCCGGAAGAGGTCGCTGGCCGTCGGGCCCACCACCGGGTCGGACAGGATCGCGGGATAGTGTCCCGCCAGTTCCCAGGTCTGGAAGAACGGAGTCCAGTCGATCCGCTCCACCAGCGTGGCAAGCGGAAAGTTGTCGAAGGCGCGCACGCCGAGAAAGCTCGGGCGGGGCACGGGCACGGTCAGGTCCAGCACCAGGCGATTGGCGCGCGCTTCCTCGATCTTGATCTGGTTGTCGCCTTCGCTCCGGCCGGCCCGTGCCGTGCGGATCCCCGCGTATTCCGTCCGTGTGTTGCGCACCAGATCCGTCTTGAGCGAATCGCTGACCAGGCTGCCGGCCACGCCGACTGCGCGGGAAGCGTCGAGCACGTGGATGACCGGCCCCGAATAGCAGGGCTCGATCTTGACGGCGGTATGGGCCTTTGACGTCGTCGCGCCACCGATCAGGAGCGGCAGCGAAAAACCCTGCCGTTCCATTTCGCCGGCCACCAGGCACATCTCTTCGAGTGAGGGCGTGATGAGGCCCGAGAGCCCGATCAGATCGACGCCCTCCTTGACCGCTGTTTCCAGGATCTTGGGCGACGGCACCATGACGCCCAGGTCGATCACCTCGAAGTTGTTACACTGCAACACCACGCCAACGATGTTCTTGCCGATGTCGTGAACATCGCCCTTGACCGTGGCGAGCAGCACCTTCCCCTTGGCGCGCTGACCCTCGCTCTTTTCGGCCTCGATGAACGGGATCAGATAGGCCACGGCCTTCTTCATGACCCGGGCGCTCTTGACCACCTGCGGCAGGAACATCTTCCCGGCGCCGAAGAGGTCGCCGACGATATTCATACCGTCCATCAAGGGCCCCTCGATCACCTCGATGGGGCGGGCGGCCCGCAGGCGTGCCTCCTCGGTATCGCCTTCGATGAACTCCGCAATGCCTTCGACCAGCGCATGCGCCAGACGCTTCTCGACCGGCAACTGCCGCCACGAAGCGTCGGCCTCGACCTTGGCTCCCTGATGTTTGAAGGTGTCGGCAATCGCCAGCAGCCGCTCGGTCGCGTCATCACGCCGGTTGAGCACCACATCTTCGACCCGCTCCAATAGCTCGGCAGGGATATCGTCGTAGACTTGCAGCGCGCCGGCGTTGACGATGCCCATGTCCATGCCGGCTTTGATGGCATGATACAGGAAGACAGTGTGGATCGCTTCCCGGATCGGGTCGTTACCGCGGAACGAGAACGACACGTTGCTGACGCCACCGCTCACCAGGGCATGCGGGAGCGTGGCCTTGATGCGCTTGGTGGCTTCGATGAAGTCGACCGCGTAGCCCTGATGCTCCTCGATCCCGGTGGCAATCGCAAAGATGTTCGGGTCGAAGATGATGTCTTCCGGCGGGAAGTCCGCCTGCTCGGTCAGCAGCCGGTAGGCTCGCTCGGCAATGGCCACTTTGCGGTCCGCCGTGTCGGCCTGACCGGTTTCGTCGAACGCCATCACGATCACCGCCGCGCCATAGCGACGCACCAGACGCGCCTGGCGGAGGAACTCCTCTTCCCCTTCCTTGAGCGAGATCGAATTGACGATCCCTTTGCCCTGGACGTTCTTGAGCCCTTCCTCGATCACGCTCCACTTGGAGGAGTCGATCATGATCGGGACTTTGGCGACGGCCGGCTCCGAGGCGATCATGCGCAGGAAGGTGCGCATGGCGGCCTGGGAGTCGAGCATTCCTTCGTCCATGTTGACGTCGACCACCTGGGCGCCACTCTCGACCTGGCTGCGAGCAATCTCGAGGCCGGCTTCGTACTGGCCGTTCAGTACCAGTTTGGCAAAGCGGCGGGATCCCGTGACGTTGGTGCGTTCGCCGACGTTGACGAAAAGGGAGTCGGGGCCGATGGTGACCGGTTCGAGGCCGCTCAGCCGGAGACGCGGTTCGGGTGTGGCCGGCGCGCGCGGCGGCAATGCCGCGACGGCCTCCGCAATGGCGCGAATGTGATCCGGCGTCGTGCCGCAACACCCGCCGACGATGTTGACCAGCCCGCTCCGCGCAAACTCGGCGACGGTACTGGCCATGGTCTCCGGCGATTCGTCGTAGCCGCCGAACTCGTTAGGCAGTCCGGCATTGGGATGCGCGCTCACGAATGTGGGCGCAATCCGTGACAGCTCCTGGACGTACGGCCGCAGCATGTCGGCCCCCAGGGCGCAGTTGAACCCGATCGACAGCGGCTTGGCGTGCGCCACCGAATACCAGAAAGCCTCGGCGGTCTGTCCGGAAAGGGTCCGGCCGCTGGCATCGGTAATGGTGCCCGAGATCATGATCGGGAGCCGTTCGCCGCGACGGGCAAAGCACTCCTCGATGGCAAAGATCGCGGCCTTGGCGTTCAGCGTGTCGAAGATCGTCTCGATCAGGAGCAGGTCCGCGCCACCGTCGATCAGGCCGGTCACCGCTTCGTCGTACGCAGCAACCAGCTCGTCGAACGTCACGCCGCGCGCCGCGGGATCATTCACATCCGGGGAGAGCGATGCGGTCCGGGTGGTCGGGCCGAGTACGCCGGCGACGTAGCGCGGCGCATCGTCGCGCTCGAACTCGTCGGCAACCTGCCTGGCAAGCTGCGCCGACACCAGATTGAGTTCGTAGACCAGCGACTGCATCCCGTAGTCGGCCATCGCGACGGTCGTCGAGCTGAACGAGTTGGTCTCGACGATATCCGCGCCGGCGTCGAGATAGGCGCGATGGATGTCGGCGACGATCTGCGGTTGCGTCAGGCAGAGCAGGTCGTTGTTGCCGCGCAGTTCGCCGGGCCAGTCGGCAAAGCGAGTGCCCCGATAGGCAGCCTCGTCCAGCTTGTGCCGCTGAATCATCGTACCGTAGGCGCCGTCCAGAATGACCACCCGGCGGCGGAGCAGGGGCTCCAGCTTGGCCAGACGCGCGGCGCGCCGTTCGCGGAGCGCGAGAGACGGTTCGATTCGGTCAGCGACAGTCATGCGGTCCCCCTAACGAGATGCCCGGAGCTGAAAACGCCCCGGGCAAGCGTTTTAGCGTTTGTTTAACGTGGCCGCAATCAGCGCAAATCGCCACGGAAAAGCATCGGTTGTCTGCCTGATAATCTAAGCAAGCGCCATGCCCGATGCCAATCCGTGAGGGCGCGGCCCGGCTTCCCGTGTATTTTCCGCCACCCAATGCACGAGCAACGATCGATGTCCCGCGCCCCCATCCGCCGTCCCCCGCCCACGCCAACCGTCGATCAGGTCGACACCCTACACGGTGTCGAGGTGCCCGATCCCTATCGGTGGCTCGAGGACGCCGATGCGCCGGAAACCGCCGCGTGGGTTGCCGCCCAGAATCAGGTGACGTTCGAGTATCTCCGGGCGCTTCCCCTGCGGGAACACCTCGAAAAGCGGCTGACGGCGCTGTACGACTATGAGCGCTATTCCATCCCGTATCATCGGGGCGGTCGATACTTCTATACCCGAAACACCGGCCTCCAGAATCAGGCGGTGTTGTACGTGCAGGATTCCCTTGCTGCGGATGGACGGGAGCTGCTCGACCCGAACCGCCTCTCGGCCGACGGCACGGTGGCGTTGTCGCTGGTCGAGCCGAGCCCGGATGGCCGACTGCTGCTGTACGGCACGTCGGCCAGCGGTTCCGATTGGCAGGAGTTTCGAATTCGTCAGGTCGATGACGGCATTGACCGTGTCGATCACTTGCGGTGGATCAAGTTTTCGCGAGGTAGCTGGACCCGGGACGGGCAAGGGTTCTTCTACTCGCGATACCCCGAGCCCGAACCCGATGCCGCTTTGAGCGCGCAGAATCGCGATATGAAGGTGTACTACCATCGGCTCGGCTCCGATCAGCGGGAGGATCAGCTGGTCTACGAACGGCCGGATCAGCCCGACTGGGGGTTTGCTGCGGAGGTAACGCACGATGGTCGCTATCTGGTGCTGACTGTCTGGCTCGGTACGGATTCGCGAACCCGAGTCTATTACCAGGATCTGGGTGATCCGCTGGTCCCGGCCATCACGGGGTCCATGGTCAAGTTGCTCGATCAATTCGATGCGGCCTACGGTTTTATCGGGAACGTCGGGCCGATCTTCTATTTCCGAACGGATCGCGGCGCCGCGCGCGGTCGGGTCATTGCCGTCGACACTCGAGCGCCCGCTCCCGATGCCTGGCGTGAGATCGTTCCCGAGGCGGAGCAGCCGCTCGACGGCGTCTCCCTCGTTGGCGGCCGATTGGTGACGTCGTACCTGGTGGATGCCAAGTCGCGGCTCGCCGTCGTCGATCTGGACGGCAACGCGGTGTCCGAGATCCCCTTGCCGGGCATCGGGACCGCCGGCGGAGTGTCAGGCGAGCCGGACCGGCACGAGATGTTCTTTGCCTTTACCTCGTTTCTGGTGCCGACGTCGGTATACCGCTACGATCTGCAGTCGGGAGGGCTTGCTCCTTTCCGGTCTCCGCGGCTGACCTTCGATCCGGCCGCATTCGTAACGGAACAGGTCTTCGTCACCAGTCGTGACGGTACACAGGTACCGGTCTTCGTGACCCATCGTAAAGGACTGATCCGGGACGGGTCGCATCCGACGCTGCTGTATGCCTACGGCGGGTTCAACGCGAATCTCACTCCGTTCTTCGACCCCGCGACGATTGCCTGGCTCGAGCAGGGCGGGATCTACGCGCAGGCCAATCTGCGCGGTGGCGGTGAATACGGCGAGGATTGGCATCGCGCGGGGATGTTCGAGAAGAAGCAGAACGTCTTCGACGACTTCATTGCCGCCGCCGAGTATCTGATTCGCGAGGGCTACACGAGCGCCCGGCATCTGGCGATCGAAGGCGCCTCGAATGGCGGGTTGCTGGTCGGCGCGGTGCTAGTGCAGCGGCCCGACCTTTTTGCGGTGGCGCTGCCCGATGTCGGCGTGATGGACATGCTGCGCTACCATCACTTTACCATTGGCTGGGCATGGGCCACCGAGTACGGCTCGGCCGATGATGCAGCGCACTTCCCGGTGCTGCGCGCGTATTCGCCGCTGCACAACCTGAAGCCGGGCACCGACTATCCCGCCACGCTGGTGACCACCGCCGATCACGACGACCGCGTGGTGCCGGGGCACTCCTTCAAGTTTGCCGCTGCGCTGCAAGCGGCGACGACCTGGGGTCGGCCGGCCTACATTCGGGTCGAAACCAAAGCCGGTCATGGGGCGGGGAAGCCGGTCGCCAAGCAGGTCGAGGCGAGGGCGGACGTGCTGGCCTTTGCGTTGGCCAATACCAGCGGAAGCTGACGCTCAGTCGCTCAGGTTGAGGGCGCGCCGCGTTGCTTCCACGGTGACGCCTTCGACGATCACGGCTTTGCGTCGCCCCGAGGCGCCGGCCGTGATGGTCACGGCGCGGCGCGGGACGGCCAGCTGGGCGGCGAGGAACGCGATGATCTCCTCGTTGGCGGCGCCATCGACCGGCGGTGAGGCGATCCGCAGCTTGAGCGCATCGCCGTGGAGGCCGGCCACCTCGGTACGCGAAGCCCGCGGCTGGACGTGCAGGTCGATCCGGACGCCCCGCGGGGTCGGGTGAACGGGCACTACCCGCCCAGCAACTGGAAGAGGAGCGCGCGCAACAGCAGCAGCGCCAGGTAGGCAACGATCGGGCTGGCGTCGATGATGCCGATCGGCGGCAGGCGCCGGCGAATCGGTCCGAGGATCCATTCGGTCAGCCGGTAGAACGGCCGCATCCACCGATGGGTCGAGCCGAGCCCGAACCAGGCGCCGATGAATCGGACGAACAGCGCGGCGATGACCAGCGTGATCGCCCAGTCGATCCCGACTCGGACGAGCATGAGCGGTGAGGCATCCCGAAGGGCCAGCAGCGAGTAGACCAGCTGAATCACGCCCCGAACGACCCAGATCAGCGCCAGGCCGAGTATCACGGCAATGCCGACCAACCAGAGCGAGGCGTCCTGCGGATTGCCGCCGCGCCGGACCAGTTGCCGCTCGAGCGGGCGCAGCGCCGGATCGGAGAGACTTCGCACCGTTTTGGACCACGCGCCGAGCGGGGCGATCCGGCGGGAACGAACGGCCCAATGCGTCGCCGCGACGACGGCGGCCAGGCCCACCGCGCTCAGCGCGACGGCCCGAACGGCGAGGTCGATCAGCCCTGCAACCGACGCAAGCGCCATCGGGTCACCCTCCGCAGCTGACCGAGCGGGGGACTACTCGGCCGCAGGCGATGATGTCATCCATGCCGCGCGCCATCGGTCCGCATGCAGCCGTCTGCGCCGTTTCAGCGGCGGCTTCCTTGGTCGGCCCCGACGCTTTGGCGCAACGGCTTCCGCCCCGGAAGTCGACGCAGACTTCGCAGGTGATCTGCTGGGGCTTGAAGCTCG
>CAZTCY010000075.1:0-13701 GCA_964612715.1 uncultured Nitrosomonas sp.
TCGATCAAGGGATGCAGTGCAAGGCAAAATTGAACGAAAAAGCGGAGCATACTTGCAGTATGTGAGCATTTTGAGTTCAATTTTAACGCCGTAATGCGCCCTTCAGTGAGATCTTCAACAGATTCTTATCAAGAACATTACAATCACTCAAGGTTTGATCTATGCGCAATCCGTTGGAATTTGGCGGTAACCCCGGATCTGGAAAACGCGTATCACTGAATCTGGAAATGGCCAACCGGCACGGCCTGATTACCGGCGCAACCGGCACCGGGAAAACGGTTACGCTGCAGACACTGATCGAAGGCTTCAGTGAAGCCGGTGTGCCGGTTTTTGTAACCGACATCAAAGGCGATCTATCAGGGCTCGCCAGACCGGGCATCGCACATCAGAAAATCAATGAAAGACTGGCACTGCTCGCATGCGATGCGTTTTCAGGCCGCGCTTATCCGGTGATTCTGTGGGATTTGTTCGGCAAAGCAGGACATCCGGTGCGCACCACAATTTCGGACATGGGCCCGTTGCTGTTATCAAGTTTGTTGAATTTAAATGAAACACAGTCAGCCGTATTGTACGCAAACTTCAAAATAGCTGACGATGAAGGCTTGCTGTTACTTGACATCAAAGATCTGCGCAGCTTGCTGGCCTGGGTTTCGGACAACAGGTCATTCCTGCAAAAAGACTACGGCAGCCTTCCATCCGCCAGCATCGCGGCGATCCAGCGTAATCTATTGGTACTTGAACAACACGGCGCAGAACAGTTTTTTGGCGAACCGGCGTTACAGCTCAACGACTTGATGCAGTCGGATTTTTCAGGCAATGGCGTAGTAAGTCTGCTGGACGCCACCTCACTGCTGCAACAGCCGAAGCTTTATGCGACATTTTTGTTATGGCTGCTGGCGGAATTATTCGAGCAATTACCCGAAGTCGGAGACACGGAAAAACCGAAGCTGGTGCTGTTTTTTGATGAAGCGCATCTGATGTTCAAACAAGCGCCGGGGGTACTGATTGAAAAAGTCGAACAGGTAGTGCGGTTGATTCGCTCCAAAGGTGTTGGTGTCTTCTTCGTCAGCCAGGCGCCCGCAGATATTCCAACGGCGATAGCCGGTCAGCTTGGCAATCGCATCCAGCACGCGCTGCGTGCTTTTACGCCAAACGATCAAAAAACTGTCAAGGCCGCAGCGCAAACGCTGCGCAGCAATCCCGTCATCGATACCGAGCGCGTTATTTCGCACCTGGGTGTCGGCGAAGCGCTGGTATCCGTACTGGACAAAAAAGGACAACCCACGCCTGTCGAACAGGTATTTGTTTATCCACCCCGGTCACAGATCGGGCCGCTGTCAATAGAAGAACGGCAATTGCAGTTGAAGCGCTCACCCCTTGCAGGACGCTATGATACGATGATTGACCGTGAATCGGCTTATGAAATGCTTGCGCAGCGTGCCGCGCAAATGAGTTCAGCCGGGATCATCAGAAAACCTGCAACTCGGAAAGAAAATAATTCGGCGGAGGAATTCGTCGGCAGCATGGCTAGAAGCGCCGTGCGGTCGATCGGTTCACAACTGGGCCGTCAGATTGTACGTGGCCTGCTGGGTTCACTGCTCGGTGGCAAAAGAAAATAGCACAACATAGGACAAGCGTTATGAAAGCCATTTATTTTGAAACAGGCGGTACACCGGATGTATTGCGTTATGGTGATGTCAAAGATCCCGTGCAATGCGGCGAGACACAAGTTAAGGTACGCATCAAGGCTGCCGGGATCAATCCGGTAGACAGCAAAATCCGTGCAGCACCGGACCGGTTTCCGGTGACTTTTCCGGTCATTCCCGGTTGCGATGGCGCGGGCATTGTAGAAACAACCGGGGCCGCTGTTCAGCATTTCAAACCCGGCGATGAAGTGTATTTTTCGCAGCCCGGTTTTAATTTCCGGCAGGGCACATACGCTGAATATACCTGCGTGGATGAAAGCTTACTTGCACCCAAGCCACGATCGTCAAATTTCGAACAGGCAGCCGCCGCACCGCTGGTGCTGATCACAGCCTGGGAAGCATTGCATGACCGTGCACGCATGGCTTCCGGCCAGACTGTGTTAATCCATGCCGGCGCGGGAGGCGTCGGCCATGTTGCGATTCAGCTCGCCAAACTGGCCGGCGCAAGGGTTATCACCACGGTCAGCAGCGACGAAAAAGCCGCCTTTGCACAGCGGTTGGGTGCTGACAAGACAATCAACTACCAGACCGATGATGTCGTATGTGAGATCATGCGATGGACCAACGGTGAAGGGGTCGATATCGTGTTTGATACCGTAGGTCCGCCGGTGCTGCAAAATTGCTTCAAGTATGCGAAAAATTATGGTGATGTCGTGACAATTTTGCAACCACCCGCTGACATGGACTGGAGCGAAGCCCGCTTACGCAATATCCGTTTCAGCTTCGAGCTGATGTTGACGCCGGTCATTCTTGATCTAGACGAAGCGAAACAGCATCAGGGTGAAATTTTACGGCGCTGCGGCGCATTGATTGACGCAGGCAAATTGCGAATTGAGGTAAACAAACTCTTTGATCTAAAAGATGCCGCGGCTGCACAGCACTATCTCGAACAACAACATCCCATGGGAAAACTGGTGCTCAAAATCGGGGAATAATGGCCTATGAAACACATACTGGTAACAGGCGCAACTGGACAGATCGGCTCCGAACTGGTTCACGCACTGCGCCTGCGCTACGGCAGCGATAATGTCATTGCCGCCGGACATCAGAAAGCGCCGCAGCAAAGCCTCATCGAAGAAGGGCCTTTTACCACACTGGATGTCGCATGCATCGAAGCCGTCAATACCGTGGTTCAACACTACCGGATCGATACCATTTTCCACCTTGCGGCGCTGTTATCGGCGGTTTCGGAAAAAAACCCGCAACGGGCCTGGAGGGTCAACATGGATGGCCTGTTCAATGTGCTCGAGGTCAGCAGGGAACAACGATGCGCTGTATTTTTTCCCAGCTCGATCGGCGCATTCGGTCCGGATACGCCGCGGGACAATACGCCACAGGACACCCTGCAGCGGCCGAATACCATGTATGGCGTCTGCAAGGTTTCCGGTGAACTGTTATGTGATTATTATTTTTCCCGTTATGGCGTCGACACACGCGGCGTCCGCTATCCCGGCCTGATTTCGTACGAAACGCCGCCCGGCGGCGGAACCACGGATTATGCAGTAGACATTTTTTACCAGGCCATTCAGAACAAAAGCTACACCTGTTTTCTGCAACAAAGCACGTATCTGGACATGATGTATATGCCTGACGCCATCCGCGCCGCCATTGAACTCATGGAAACCGATGCGGCCCGGTTGAAACACCGCAATGCCTTTAATATCACCGCAATGAGTTTTGCGCCTGAAGAACTTGCCGAAAGCATCCGTAAACATATTCCCGGCTTCAGAATGAACTACCAGGTCGATCCTGTCCGGCAGGCTATCGCGGATTCCTGGCCGCGCCATATGGACGACCATGCCGCCAGAACGGAATGGGGATGGAAACCGCAGTTTAATCTGGAACAGATGACCGCGCATATGCTGGCGCAACTCGCGGCACAATTAAACATAACACTGAAAATTCAACCGTAAAACGTATAACCGAGGAAATCGCCATGTCGCTGGAGCAACTGAATGCCTATTGCGTATCAAAATTGGAAGCACTGCGAAATAAAGGTGTCTTGAAAGGCAGTGAAAAAGTGATTGCGCGGATTGCCGCGCCCGAGTGGGTAAAAAAAGGCTGGCTGCCGGATGCAAAGGAAGACAAAGACACCGGTCCGCGCTATTTTCTGGTGGGTGATGACAATCCTTATTTGCTGATGAATTCCAATTCCTATCTGGGCCTGTCGCTGCATCCCGATGTCATGGCCGCAGAAGAAAAAGGCGTGCGGAATTATGGTACAGGACCAGGCGCTGTGCGCTTTATATCCGGCACCTACGCACCCCATATCGAACTGGAGAAACGGCTGGCAACGTTTCATCAGCGTGAGTCGGCCATGATTTACAGCGCGGCTTACGCAACCGTCATGGGCGTGCTGCCTGCCTTAACCCACGAAGAAACACTGATTGTCAGCGATGAACTGAATCACAGCAGCATCATTAATGCCATACGGTTGTCACGGCCCGCCCAAAAGGCCATTTACCGACACCTTGATATGGCTGAACTCGAGCATGTCCTGAGCACCTACGCATCCGCGCCGCAAAAAGACGCACCCCCGGTCCGACGGGTTTTAGTGATCACCGACGGCATTTTCAGCATGCGCGGCGATCATGCACCGCTCAATACGATCGTGGAAATCTGCCGGAAATATGAACAGCATTTTGCGGAAGGCATTATCACGATTGCCGATGATTCGCACGGTGTTGGCGCATTTGGCGAAACCGGTCGCGGTACCGAAGAATATACGCAATGCACGGTCGACATCCTGATCGCCACACTTGGCAAAGCGCTTGGCGTGAATGGTGGCTATGTTGCGGCAAGCAGGCCGGTCATCGATTACCTGCGTGAAATATCGCCTTTTTATGTGTATTCCAACCCGATCACGCCATCCGAAGCACTGGCCGCGAAAAAATCGCTCGATATTCTGGAAAGTAGCGAGGGTCTCGCGCGTCTGAAAAAAATCCGCGCATTAACAACCCGCTTTGAAAACGGAATCACCGATCTCGGCTTCGAAACCATCCCTGGAAAACACCCGGTCACCCCGCTGATCGTGCGCGATGCACAAAAAACAGCACGCCTGATACAACATTTATTCAGGCACAGAATACTGGCCACCGGTTTGAATTATCCGGTCGTGCCGCAAGGCGAAGAAGAAATCCGCTTTCAAATCAATGCCAGCCACACAACATACGATATTGACGAGGTATTGCGTGTTTTAGGGGATTTTGCTGATTGATCGCAAAACTCAACCCTCTGCCGATCATGAATTGTAGATGATTGAAATACAATAACAAGCGTATACGCGGTCACTATGTAATGAAAAACTAAAAACCCCATGCTTGCATGGAGATTTTCGCACAACCTTATTTTATAAAATTTTAAGAAAAACTTTGGGGCTGTAGTAGATTAGCTTAGTTGTTAAGCTAATCAAATGAAGATAAGTCATTGTAGATTATTAAGGAAAGTACAGTTAAGGTTATTGGAATTTTTTGTGCTGGAAGTTACAGCAAGATCAGCGGCCAATATACTCGGAATTCAGCCCAATAGTGCAGCGCTGTTTTATCGCAAAATACGTGAAGTTATTGCTTATTATTTGGAGCAGGAATCTCACGAAATCTTTGATGGTATAGTGGAGTTGGATGAGAGCTATTTTGGTGGTATTCGTAAAGGTAAATGTGGCCGAGGGGCTGCTGGTAAGGTTGCTGTATTCGGCATATTGAAGCACGGTGGTAAGGTATACACAAAGGTTGCAGGTGACACTAAATCAGAAACACTCATGCCGCTGATAACAAGAAAAACAGCACCAGACAGCGTAGTTTATACAGATTGTTATCGCAGTTACAATGCGCTTGATGTGAGCCACTTCTACCATGAACGGATTAATCACTCTACGCTATTTGCACAAGGCAAGAATCACATTAACGGAATTGAGAATTTTTGGAATCAGGCCAAACGTGTTTTAAGAAAATACAATGGAATTCCCAAAGAATCATTTCCATTATTTCTTAAAGAATGTGAATTTAGGTTTAATTATGAAGCACCTAAACATCAACTAAAAATATTGAAAAATTGGACTCAAATTTAAACTGATCTAACACAGCCCCAAAACTTTTACAAAAGTCCCTACTGATTTACATCCGGCAAGCTTTTCAATCATACCCCGACCGGGTTTGCGGTGGATAGTCAACCATCGGCCACGCACAAGATGCTTAGATTCAGAATCCCGTTTGAGGTATTCTTCGGGAAGACGGTGCGCTACACCAAACCACCGTTAGGTGCTGCACTTTAAAATCGAATCGGCGAAATAAAATGTTACTTACAAGTATTTCAAATAATTCATCTGTCGCGATCATTGCACACTCACGCGCTGTCAGGCAACCACTGTCCCGGCTCCCATCAACCTCTGATATTCACCACAAACACTAATCATGTTACTCAAAAATCAAAATTCACACTTCGAGATGACCGTCATTGATTATGAATTCCCGGAAGTACATGACGATCGATATGATTCAAACTGGCTTATCATCGAAATCCGGGCAACTCTCGCAAAAGATTCGTGGTCTGCCTCGTACCCGTGTATGCTGACAGGCGAGCTGGCAGACCTTGCCGATTGGCTTGATGCCGTGGCTGATGGAAAAACTACAAGTGCACGATTAGATTTTATTGAGCCCAATCTTCATTTTGAAGTGACTGAATCAGAACCGAAAAAATTGTGCGTTTACATCGACGCGGAACTCAAACCCGCTGAAGTGCCTAGCAATGACTCCGGTATCGATGAGGCGATCCGCATCGAATTCGAACTCATTCCAGCGGAATTAAAAGATGCTGTTGTCTCGTTACGGGCTCACCTGCAAGCTTTTCCAATCCGGGCCGGTGCGGAAAAGACATTGCGCAACATTAAGATTACCTGCATCGAGATCGATTAATTCTACTTTGTCAGATTAATCCAAAACCACACTTGGCTGGCAGATGCAAAGGTTCCTCAAATATCACTCATAATCCAGTATTCTTCTTTTCTTTACCTGCCATATCATGGTAGGTCCATACCGATACCCGGCATATCCGACACATTTGAATTTTCTACCGTAGGAGTCTTGAAACTGTTCCATGGACTCGATTAGCTCCGCTGGAGATTCTAATATGTCTTTACTTTCAGAACAATACTTCGTAAATTTTCGATAAACACACATTCTGTTGCGTCCATAATTAGAACCATCTGTAACGATTAATCCCGTCGAATTGAATTTTTCACAAACCTCATTAACATGGCCGGATTCCAACCATAAATTGCCACTCCCTCCTTCGCCCCAGCTGTCACCACGATAAAAAAATACACCAAGTTTCTTGATCTCCGTACGCAAAGCAGAAAAGCCATAACCACGCCGACGATGAATCGTAATGTGTTTGCCACTCGAGTGATGAAGATATATTTCAGTCAGGATACAGGGCTCTATATCACTATCGTATCTAGACCAACTAGCCGCTCCTCTGAGTTGGGTATCAACTAATTTGTACTCCTTATTTGATCCTAACAAAGGTGCTTGTTTATCTGCTGGAGCATCAAAACCGTAGAATCTTGTATCCTGATCACCAGGAACAAAATAGCCTTTGTCAACAAACCAGAATTCTGTGATAAAAGGTGAAAATATCTTGACTGGTGTGATTAGGTCATTGCCACTTGATGGATAGAATAGCACTGTATCTTTAATTTCTGACAATACATCCTTTTCCAGAATAAATTCTCCTTTCACAAATTTTTCTCCCAAAATTAAACAGTCTTATCTTGAAAAATTCTCCTTGATCTATTTTTGTGAAAACAATCTAATCTCCCAGCTAAGTGAATAATAACAAACAGGATTTTCATCAGGCCGGAATAATATGTTCATTTTACTCATCAACTGATGAAAAAATGTCTCACAAAACTAACTATGCAACGGTATATCTGGTGCGAGATTTAGTACCTCACGCAGGAATGATTGAAACCTTCCAGCCTTTAACAAGCTTCTGACTTGGCCAGGTCCAATCCCGCCTTCTTCAAACCGGAAATCTGGTGTTGCTGCTCACTGGTAAGCTGCTTGTAGTGCTTCATTTGTGAGCCTTTTACCTGAGTGTTTAAGAGGCGCAGCTTGCCGCCTAAACTTCCTTCAAAGTTGAATCCGCCATAACAAAAAAGACTTAACTAACGCAACTAATTGTCGTTAAAAAGAACCATTGTCGCTTGACTTTTAATGTTACTGGGAACTCTCGGACATACCGGCATTGAAGAATTACAGATTTTCCGTGAAACAAGCATAAATTGCACAAATAGCTGTCTTTTATCAACACACTAACGACTAATAATCCTATGTTGACTCTACTTGCCTGTTCGAATACAGAATTACTCGCACGCTGGGAAGAAAGTGTTTTTGGTATGTCTTCAACCGTAATAACAAACAGTCTTCGACAAACCAAGGACAAAATCCATAAAATAAAACCGGATTTATTATTGCTGGATTACAACCTTTTAGGACCAGATCAACAAAAAGATGTATTGGAAATTGCTGCTACAATACCGCAAACAAAAATTCTGCTTTTTAGTCCAAAACTTCCTGACAACGTGGAATGGACGCTGTTCAGAAGCGGCATTAGAGGTTGCTGCGACTTAGCCATGAAGCCTGAGCAAATCAATAATGCAATCAAAGCGATTCTTAAAGGAGAATTATGGATTCGCCGCTCGCTGACAAGCTTTATGCTGGACGAACTGGTCGAAGTGTCCATAGAAAAAGAACGCATTGAATCGGCAATACACGATTTGTTGTCGAACCTGACCAAGCGTGAATATGAAATCGCGATGCTGGTTGGCCATGGCGAAAGCAATAAACGTATCGCAAACCGCCTGGATATTACCGAACGCACTGTCAAAGCACACCTGACGGAAATTTTCCGCAAACTGCAAATTTCTGATCGAATCAAACTGGCATTGATGATGAAGGATACTGTTTCAGCACTTAAACCGCCTCAAGCAAGCCAATTGTATGATGATCCGTCTTATTTCGCTTAACGGATATCCCACTTACTAAACAACAGCAACCGGAATTTCATCCAGCAAGCTCAAAATACCTTCCAGTGCGATAATAACCGCTTGTTTACGGACCGCCTCACGGTCACCCGCAAAAAAAAACTGTTTCCTGATCGCTAAACCATTTTTCAGTATCCAGGCAAAACACACGGTACCCACCGGTTTAAATCCGCTTCCACCTCCGGGACCCGCGATTCCGGTAATAGCAACGCCGATATCCGCAGCACTGTTTTTTAATGCGCCTGCTGCCATTTCATACGCGACCTCTACAGAAACGGCGCCAAACTGCTCCAGTGTCGAAGAACTGACTTGCAGCATTTCTTTTTTGGAAAGGTTACTGTAAGTGATAAACCCGCGCTCGTACCATTCAGAGCTACCGGCTACCGCAGTTATTGCCTGACCGAGCCAACCGCCCGTACAGGACTCCGCACTGGTCAGATACAAGCCGCGCAGCTTTAAATTTTTGCCTGTATTTTCAGCCAGATTGAAAATAACATTCTGTTCGTGATTCATATGATTTTCAATATCGATGGATGTTAAAAATAACTTTCAGACAATACCCATGCTTTCCAGCCCGCCAGACAGATCAAGGTAAAAAAAGCTGCGATCATATCGTCGAACATGACGCCAAATCCGCCTTTTAAGCGTTGATCGTAATACCGGATGGGTTGCGGCTTTACAATATCAAAAAAGCGAAACAGAACAAACGCTGCCAAAGACCAGATAAATCCAGGCGGTGTAAAGTAAAGTACCAAAAGAAAAGCAACCGTCTCATCCCAAACGATACCACCGTGATCCGGTACACCCAGTGCTTTACCGGTCACACCACATGCCCAGATTCCAATAATGAAAAGGAAGTCAATCAGCAATAATAAATGAACAGGATCAAGGTAATGATTCAATACCCAGAATAATGGAAATGCGACTAAAGTGCCAACCGTTCCCGGTGCTTTCGGGCTTAGACCGAAACCACCGGAAAAGGCCGTAAAATAAGCCGGGTGTTTACAAACAAAAACAATATCCGGTTGTATCTTAGGAAGCGAAGTGGTCATATCCTTTCTTCTCCAGAACTATTTTTTCACCCTTGCTATCGTAAATAATCAAATCCGGTTTCTGCATTTTCTGTTGTTTTATTTCTCCGATAATGGTCAGTGGAACCTCGAGTTCCAGTCCTAATTGACGGATAGCGCTTTGATTTTTTTTCGGTGCCGTAAAGCACAGTTCGTAATCATCCCCGCCTGTCATAAGGCATTCAACCGCTAACGGCGAAGGCAAATAACGCCTCATGACTTCCGAGCCGGGCACCGCCTGTAGTTCTACCGTGGCTGATAGCGCCGAACAAGACAAAATATGCCCCAGATCAGCCACCAAGCCATCGGAAATATCAATTGCACTATGCGCCCAATCAATCAGACGCTGTCCCAATGCAACGCGTGCGATTGGCGTATCCATCGCGGACAAACAATAAGCGGCTTCATCATCGGTCAATACCATTTCACGCATCTGATGCTTTAACGCCAAAGCAGCATCGCCCAAACAACCCGATACCCATATGTCATCACCCGGTTGGGCTCCGGAACGGCGCAACCATCGGCCTTTTTTAACTTCCCCGATGATATGCACACTGATATTCAACGGGCCTGAAGTGGTATCCCCACCGATAAGTGCTACCTGATACGCTTTAGCCAGATCATGAAAACCTTTTGAAAATTCACCGAGCCAACTTTCATGACGGTCTATCACCGAATGCGGCAACGTCAATGATAATGTCACCCATCGCGGTACTGCACCCATTGCCGCCATATCCGACAGATTAACCGCCAAGGATTTATAGCCGAGTTTATAAGGATCTGTATCTTCAAAAAAATGTTTCCCTGCGACCAAGCAATCGGCAGATACGGCCAGTTCCATTTCCGCATTCGGAGCAATTATCGCAGCATCGTCACCAATACCCAACAGGGTATTGGTGACCGGCCGTTTGAAGTAACGTTGAATAAGATCAAATTCCGATGGCACGTTTTAACAATCGCCTTTGAACTTTGAACATAAAGAAGAAATACCGGCTTTCCGAATTTACTAAGCTGTTTCTATTGATCTCAATTTGGATGCCAACTTATCCAGAACACCGTTGACATACTTGTAACCGTCACTTCCGCCGTAGATTCTGGCTAACTCTATTGCTTCATTGATAATGGCACGATACGGTACATCGAGAAAATGGATGAGTTCATAAGTGCTTAACAAAAGAATACCGTATTCGACAGGACTCAATTCTTTAATGGGTCTATCCAGATAGGGTTGAATAGTCTGTTCCAGTTGAATCACATGCGCAAGGACACCGCTCAGCAGACGAGAAAAAAATTCTTCATCCGCTCGACAAAAAACCTGCGTTTCACGCAGCTGCGAAGCGATAGCATTCTCCGTCTCGCCTGTCAGACGCCACTGATACAGGCCCTGCAAAACAAGCTCGCGCGATATACGGCGTTTGCTCTTGTATTTTTTTTTAGGTGTTACAACTTGTTTGTCAGTCAACTGAATATTCTTCCAGCTTGATCAATAAATTTCCCATTTCAATAGCGACCCTGGCAGCTTCCTTACCTTTTTGCATCATACGTTCGATCGCCTGATCTTCGGTATCTGTCGTTAAAACACCATTAACAACCGGAATCTCGGTTTCAAGTTGAACTTGACTGATACCCCGCGCGGATTCATTAGCCACCACTTCAAAATGATAAGTATCTCCTCGAATAACGGCACCCAATGCAATCAAGACATCAAACTGATTACTGTCGGCCATTTTCAGTAATGCTATGGGTATTTCAAACGCCCCTGGAACCGTGACCAGCAGAACATCGGAATCCTGCACGTCATGTTGCTTAAGCTCATCCGTACAGGCACTCAGCAAACCTTCACCGATATCGCTATTAAACCGGCTCATGACTATTCCGATACGCAAACCATCACCCAAAAGATCCGGCTCAAACTCTTGAATATTATCGTAGTACGCCATTCCCTCTCCTTTAATTTCCGTTGAATTATACAAATGACGCGATTTTAGAACCTGTTCAAGATCTCAATCAAGGGATGCAGTGCAAGGCAAAATCGAACGACGCAATGCGCCCTTCAGTAAGATCTTGAACAGGTTCTCAGAAAATTGAATTTTTCCTGGCCTATTCTCCAATATTCACATAACGGACCACTTCCAAACCAAATCCCGTTACGCTTGGCATTTTCCTTGGCGTTGCCAATAAACGCATTTTACCAACATTTAAATCCTTAAGTATCTGAGCACCGATACCATGGTCTCTTAAATCGGATTGATGACGGTCTGGCAAATCAGATGGTCTTAATTGAATACGTTCTATCAGTTTTACAGAACTTTCATTACGATGCAAAAACACAATTACCCCGCTTTCAGACTGTGCAATCATGCGCATGGCATCATGAATGCTCCAGGAATGTGTATCGTCTTCTATATCAAGCAGATCTATTACGGACAAAGGCTCGTGAACACGCACCAGCGTTTCAGTTTCGGGTGTAATTTTTCCTTTTGTAAGTGCCAGATGAATGGTATGCGCAATTTCATCCCGATAGGCAACCAGCTGAAATTCGCCGTGGATTGTTCGAATGGCGCGCTCGGCCACGCGTATCACCAAGCTTTCATTACGGCCGCGGTAATGAATCAAATCAGCAATAGTACCGATTTTGAGGTGATGTTTTTTGGCAAACAATATTAAATCGGCTAATCTGGCCATACTACCATCTTCTTTGAGAATTTCACAAATCACGGAAGCCGCAGTCAAACCCGCTATGCGCGCTAAGTCACAGCCCGCTTCGGTATGGCCTGCGCGTACCAAAACACCCCCTTTTTGAGCCATTAACGGAAAAATATGTCCAGGCTGAACAATATCCTCGGCTCTGGCACCCGCTTTAACCGCAGCCTGCACTGTTCGTGCACGGTCAGCCGCAGATATTCCGGTCGTTACGCCACTTGCCGCTTCGATGGATACTGTAAAATTGGTTCCCAGTGGAGAGCGATTGGATGCAACCATTAAAGGCAAATTCAATCGGCGACAACGTTCCTCAGTTAAAGTCAAACAAATAAGGCCCCTGCCATGCGTAGCCATAAAATTTATAGCCTCCGGGGAAACAAAATCTGCAGCAAGCACCAAGTCACCTTCATTTTCCCGATCTTCTTCGTCAACCAGGATAACCATTTTTCCAGCTTTTATATCAGCGATAATTTCTTTTATTGAACTGATCGTCATTATTTTATGCCTCCGATCTGTGCAACAAGTTTTCAACGTAACGGGCCAGCATATCGGTTTCCAGATTGACTTGCATACCCGGCTTTAATGCGTTGAGATTTGTCATTGACAATGTATGCGGAATAAGATTGATAGAAATTTCATCATCGTCAATTTTATTGACTGTCAGACTGACGCCATTGACGGTAATCGAGCCTTTATACGTAATGTAACGCAGCAAATGTTTCGGCGGCCGAAGGGTTAACAGATAATTACCGCCAACCGGTAAAAACCGGAGCACTTCAGCGGTAGCATCGACATGTCCGCTGACCAGGTGCCCGCCCAGCCGATCTGACAAACGCATGGCTTTTTCCAGATTCACCTTTTGATCAGACCTATCCAGGCCCCTTGTACATTTAAGCGTCTCAGGCGATACATCAACCGTAAATAAACGATCGTGAAACGCTGTCACTGTCAGGCAAACACCATTTACAGCAATGCTGTCACCGATTGAAATATCCGCCATATCCAGCGATTCGGATGAAATCGTGATACTGAGGCTGTGATTTGAATCATTACCCAATGACCGTACCTGCACAATTTTCCCAACGGCCTGAATTATTCCTGTAAACATGATGGGCTATCTTTAGCTGTTTAATTGTTAACCTTTTTTAAGCCTTTACGTTAAGAACCTGTTCAATATCGC
>CAZTCY010000076.1:0-13328 GCA_964612715.1 uncultured Nitrosomonas sp.
CGCCGGTCAGCGCCCTGCTGCACGCGGTGGCTGTCGTGAAAGCCGGTGCTTTTGGTATTGTGCGCGTTGTTTATGATGTATTCGGCATTGATTTCGCCGCAACGCTGGGCGTTACCGGGCCACTGGCGGTACTGGCGGCGGTAACCATTCTTTACGGTTCCCTGCGCGCCCTGGCGCAGGACAATCTGAAGCGCCGGCTGGCCTTCTCCACGGTAAGCCAGGTGTCCTATATCACGCTGGGTGTGGCGATCGCCGGACCATTGGCCACCATCGGCGGCGTAGTACACTTGGTGCACCAGGGCCTGATGAAAATCACGCTGTTCTTCTGCGCGGGTAATCTTGCGGAAACACTGGGCATTCACAAGGTGCGCGAGATGAATGGCGCCGGGCGGCGTATGCCCTGGACCATGGCGGCATTCACTATCGGCGCCTTCGGCATGATCGGCGTGCCGCCGGTCGCCGGATTTGTCAGTAAATGGTATCTGGGGCTTGGCGCGCTGGAAGCCGAAGCGCACTGGGTGATCCTTGTACTGGTCGGCAGCAGCCTGCTCAATGCGGCGTATTTTCTGCCTGTGCTGCATCGCGTCTGGTTCCGCGACCCTCCGGACAGCTGGCCTATGGAACGCGACTTCGGCGATAAGGAAACTGCCTGGGCTTTATTGCTGCCGCCGGTAATCACCGCACTGCTCGCGCTGCTTGCAGGGCTGGCGGCATTCGCGTGGTTCAGTCCGCTGGAATGGGTGAAGCTCATCGCGCAGCGGGAGTTTTATCACCCATGAACAGTGCAACGATTTTTAACAATCTCCTGTTGCCGGGCGTGTTCTGGCCGTTCCTGCTGGCTTGCCTGATGGGATTCAGGACGACGCGCACACTGGCGTTGTTGCTGGCACCGTGGGCCGCACTGCCCGCACTGGCGGCGAGCCTGTTGACACCGGACACGGCACGCTGGCATTTCCCCGGAATGCTGCTCGGCAGCGAAATCGGACTGGATGCGGCGGGACAGGTATTTTTGTTGCTGACGGCAGTGTTGTGGACAGTATCCGGCGTTTATGCGAGAACCTATCTGCAGCAGTCAACCCGGCGCGAGGCCTTCCATGTGTTCTTTCTGCTGTCGATGACCGGGAATTTCGCGCTGATCGTGGCACAGGATTTGTTCGGGTTTTATCTCGGTTTTTCCTTGATGAGCTTTGCAGCTTACGGCCTGATTGTCCATGATCGCAGTGCCGCCGCGCTGCGCGCCGGACGAATCTACATGATTCTAACCGTAGCCGCGGAACTGATGCTGTTCGTTGCGCTGCTGATGGCGGCAGGAATGACCGGCGCCATAACTTTTGACGCCCTGCGCGCCGGTCTCGCGGTAATGGATCCGGCGAACCGGGATATAATCATTCTGCTCGGCATTACCGGGTTCGGCATCAAGGCCGGTCTGTTTGGGCTGCATGTCTGGCTGCCGCTTGCGCACCCTGTTGCGCCCACCCCGGCCAGCGCCGTTCTGTCAGGTGCAATGATCAAGGCCGGCCTGCTGGGCTGGCTGCAATTGCTGCCGCTCGGCATCATCGCCTTGCCCGGCTGGGGAACAGCCATGATTGTACTTGGACTGACCGCCGCGTTTTATGGCGTGGCAATCGGCCTGACGCAGCGTGATCCGAAGACACTGCTGGCATACTCGAGCATCAGCCAGATGGGCATCATGACCATGGTGGTGGGCGTAGGCCTGATGACACCGCATGTCTGGCCGCTCCTCCTGCCAACGATTGCCTTTTATGCGCTGCATCATGGTCTGAGCAAAGGCGCGCTGTTCCTCGGTGCAGGACTCACCGGAGGCAATGACCACAGACAGCGGCGCTGGATCTGGTTGGGTCTGTGGCTGCCCGCGCTGGCGCTGGCAGGCGCACCCTGGACCAGCGGCATGCTCGCCAAGCAACTGGTCAAAACACATACCGTATATGCTCCGGCACCGTGGGATGCGCTGCTCCCGCTCCTGCTGTCAGTCAGCGCACTGGCGACGGCGTTGCTGATGGCGCGCCTGCTTTATCTGGTACGGCCTGCTGCCGGATCATCGGCTCCGGCACCTGCCGCAGGTCTGATCAGACCTTGGGCGGCATTGTTATCAGCGGTTCTGCTGACACCCTGGTGGTTTACCACCGCAATCGGCGCACCTGGAATGGACGCAATGCCTGTGGCAGACGGTCTCTGGCCGGTTCTGGTAACGGCAGCCGCCGTCTGGATCGTGTTGCGCCTGGGCATATTCCGCGCCATTCAATCCCTGCCTGCCGGAGATGTTCTGGCACTGATAACGCACGTTCTGCGGCTGTCACGATTGTCACACCATTTTAGCAACGGACTGGCACGCTTCAGTATGGGCTGGGGCAAACTGCAAATGGGAATTCTGGCTGCTCTGACCGGTCTTAGCATGATCGTAAAGGAAAGACTTCAGCAAATGGAAAATTATCTGTCGCGCTGGGATGTAGCGATGCTGTGTGCGATCATTGTGGCTGTAGGAATGGGCGCAGGATTCATCTGGATCAATGTACACTGACAGAATGCGCCGCGCCATGCAGAAAACACCTGCCAGAACCTTAGAACCTGTTCAAAATCGCACTGAAGGGCGCATTGCGGCGTTAAAATTGAACTTCTTGATCGAGATCTTGAACAGGTTCTTAATCATCGTAATACTGCTGCTGTTAAGCGGTTGCAGCATGGTACAACTGGGTTACGGCCGTGGGCCGCAGCTCGCATGGTGGTGGCTGGACAGTTATGTCGATTTCAGCCGCGCGCAAAAACCGCATGTAAAACAAGCGATTCACCAATGGTTTGACTGGCACCGCAGCACACAACTGCCGGAATACGCAGACTGGCTCGCCGCGGTACGCAGCCGGATCAATGATCCGGTGACGCCGGAACAGATTTGCCGTTGGTCCGAGGAACTGCAAGACATCGTCGCACCCGCCTTCGATCACGCCGTATACCTGGGTACACCTGTTGTTCTGAGTCTGGATGAATCGCAGCGGCGCTACCTTGAACAGCGCTACGCCAAAAGTAACGACAAGCTGCGCCGCGATTACCTGCAGCCGAGCCCTAAAGACCGCCTGAATGCCGCGATCAAACGCACGGTAAAACGCATCGAGAATCTTTATGGCAATATCGACAAAACGCAACGCGACCTGATCATCGCCAGCATTGAGAATTCACCCTTCAACCCTGAAGCCTGGCTGGGAGAACGCCAGCGCCATCAACACGTTACACTGAAAACCCTGCAGCAGCTCGCCGATGCACCCCTTCCGCACGAACAGACAGCTGCCGCGTTGCACAGGCTGGTAGAACACACCCACCGCTCCGACAACCCGGACTATCGCGCCTATCAAATCAAACTGACCGAATATACCTGCGACTTTATCGCGCGCATGCACAACAGTACCACGCCGATCCAGCGCCAGCATGCACACGACAAATTAAAAAGCTGGGAAACCGATTTGCGCACGCTGACAACGGACAGCCGCCTGTATACGGTATCGGAATAACAACCCGACAGAACGGATTGGCCCGCGCCATCCGTTACACGGATATGATCACCGTCTTCTTTCAACGGCAGGTTTGAAGGCATTGCGGCTGTATCGCAGAGTCTGATTCTGTTGCTTTATCATTGATAAATAACATGGTTATGAAAAATCCAGCCATTCACATGAACTTCCTGCGGATCATGATGTGTCCAGTGAATGACGCCGCCTTTATCATTCCATTCATATTCACCAAAAAATTCAATTTGATCATTGATGGATAAGGCATCGATTCTTGGCGCCAGATCGATATTATGCGCAATCAGCAGTGTCTGGCCGGATTTCAGTGCAACAATGAATCGCTGATGACGGCTGCCACTGAGATCATCCGGCAAAATGGCAATCACCGTACCCGTACCATAGATCTGTACATCACTTTGACCATTGGCAAACAATTGCGCTAATAATGCATCGCTATTCGTCTCTAATTCGATGTAGTCACTGATTACACCCGCGCTTGACAAGCCGTTAAAAACTTCTCCATAGACATAGACTGCATCACCTTTGGTGCCGATGTAGACATCGGTATCCGAATAGTAACGCACCAGATAGTCATCCAGAGTAACGGTTACCGCTCCGGCAGGGCGGAAAAACGCAGGATAAGAAACTTCAGCAAAATTGAATAATTTATTGCTGTTGATTAGCCAGTTCTCAGCAAAAGAAATCGTTGGAATTGCTATCAGGAACAGTAAGGTAATAAATTTCATAGTGATGTGCTCGTTCTCGATCGGTCAACCCGCCACAACAAAAGCAATGCCTTTAAAAAGCCGGCGCCTGAAAAAACAAAAACTCGGTGCATTCGTAACGGCAGCGTTTAATGATTCCTTATGATTTGAATAACCATAAACGCTTTAAGCGATAATCACTCTCAAAAAGAAAGAAAGCAAAAATATAACGTAATCATATAGTTATTATTGAAGTAGAAAGATGGTTTATTCATTAGATTTTCGACATAAAATTCTATCTGTGCGAGAAATGGAAGGATTCGCAAAGGCCGTATCAACGCAACGGATACTTAATCGGAAAGCTGCTGGTCACCGTCGATCTGTTTGGAACCCATATCAACGCTGATCTGTTTCATTGACAGAACATACGGGAATCATACAAAACGCCGGGCATATCTTTTGAATACCTCAAAACACGCATTCGGTACAACATACCGCCTGCTGCCCTGCGCAGATACGCTTGTTATAAATCTTTTCTTGATGCAGAATCTTCTCCAGCTTTGACCACAGATCATCATCGAGTACCAAGCGAGATTCGCAAACGCGTCTCGTTGGTGGCAGGGGTCTCAATATTACGAATTTTTCCTATCCATGAAATACTGATCTCAAAACATCAACAGACCCTAAGTTGGATTATTGATTATGAATTTCAATGAAGCTATTAATATTCTTGGATTGACAGAAAATGCTTCTTTTCAAGAAATAGATAATGCTTATAAAAAGCTTGCCCAGAAATATCACCCTGATAAAGGTGGTAATAATGCTGATATGATGTTGATTAATGAAGCAAGAATTCTTTTAATAGAACATTTGTCAGCAAAAAGCCTGCCTTTAGTCCAGAAACAACTGGATATCGCTATTCAAAAAATCAACGATATTTCCATAGGGCAAAAAATCTGTGCACGTAAAGCGGAAAGGATTGAGCGTAATATACTGAATTTAAGAACCAATAAACTACGAAAGTGGAAGCGTATCTCTTATATTCTGGCAACGATATCTGCAGCCGCATTATTTATTGATAAGGATTTTCTTGATCTGCTTTTCGGTATTTTACCGGAAGATGATGATATAGATGAGATTCAAGAATCAATTAGTATGATCTATATCGCTTTGCTCAGTATTGGTGCTATTGTCGGATTTGTAGCTTGGTGTCTCAGTCAAAAGATAAACAAAATTGAAGAGGATTTAGTAAAGTTCCATGATTGTTTGTTAGATAAATATACTTATGTGGAATTGATGAAAATAGTTTTTGGCGGTGAACTTCCCAAACAATGGGATTTGAACATGATGAGCGATGCACTTAATAGAAATGTTTACAAAATAAACACATTAAGCAATGTTAATAACGATCTCGATCTTAAGGTTTTTCACGCGATTCTTAACGCTATTGGAACGGAAAAATTTACACAATTATTACTTTTAAAAGGGCAAGAATATTCTTTTTTAAGTGTTTTACATGGTGATAAAAACAATAACTATGCGAATTATTATATTCTTCAGTAATAGAATCAATCCGAATTCGGCACCTAACTAAGAAGCTGTTTGGAAATTCCGCATGGAAACCTTGATTGATCAGCAGCCATGAAGGTCATGATATAGATAGCGCCGTGTTGCCCGGACTCGAAACGGCCGAAAAAATTATATGAACGTTATTCAATTAATAACTTGAATAAAATAAGAAGATTTCAATGCATACAGGGCAAAATTTTAGTTTTAAAGAAGTTGTTGTATGGACAAAATATGACATGGGTATTTATACCATTGTTGCAACTATTCCCACAGTAGCTTATGAAATCTTTGACTGTCAATGGCTGGCTTTACCGTGGTTACCGATAGCACTTTTGGGAACAGCATTAGCGATTATTATTGGTTTTCAGAATAATGCGACTTACGATCGTTTGTGGGAAGCAAGAAAGATTTATGGTGCCATCGTAAATTCAAGCCGGATATGGGGAATGCTCGTAAAAACATACATCACTAACAAATACATACAGCAACCTTTATCTGAAAGCGAACTTGAAACAGTTCACCGCGGGCTTATTTATCGCCATATTGCATGGCTTACGGCACTACGTCACCAATTGCGTCAACCGCGCGAATGGGAAACGATGAATAAAAAATTTAATATCGAACATAAAAGACTTTTTGTTGTTTCAGAGCATGAAACAAAATTAGAAGATGATATAACGCCTTACTTATCTGCAGCGGATAAAGAATATATTTTAAGCAAGAAGAATCGGGCTATGCATATTATCGATGTTCAATCAAAAGCGCTAAAAGAATTATTCAATAAGGGTTTGATAGAAAATTTCAGCCATATCGCATTACAAAAAATCCTGTCTGACCTGTATGAACACCAAGGTAAATGCGAACGCATCAAAAACTTTCCCTACCCAAGACAGTTCTCAACGCTTAATCTCTATTTTGTCTGGCTGTTTATCCTACTGCTGCCTTTTGGAATGTTGCCGGAGTTTGAAAAATTTGGACATTACTTTGTCTGGTTAACGATTCCTTTTTGTGTCATGGTTTCGTGGATATTTCACACAATGGATAAAATTGGTGAATCCAGTGAAAACCCTTTTCAGGGCGGAGCAAATGATATTCCTGTCACAGCGCTGAGTCGCAGCATTGAAATAGACCTTCGTGAAATGCTTGATGAAACTGATTTACCCGACCTTATCAAACCAACGAATAGTATTCTGATGTAGCGATTTATTGAGGCTGTAAATTAACTATGCACAAATCACACAGATACAATACGCGTGACAAGTGAATTATTCCCCTGCGCTTGGACCCGCTTCTATTGGCTCTATCCGGCGCTCATCCCACACAGGAACACCAAAAACGTCATGAATGAAGTAATAGGCAACCGGTACACCCAGCACCATCCCCCACAAACCAAAAGTATGGTAAGCCACCAATAAAATGATCAAGACCAACACAGGGTTGAGTTTGAGGTGCTTCCCATAGATCAGAGGATTCAGCCCATAGGCTTCAATAATATGAATAATAGTAATCATAACCACTACCGCGATAGCCAAAGTCAACCCGCCTGTATTCAATGCAACCAGTACCATCGGCGTAGTGGAAATGAACACCCCCAATACGGGAATAAAGCTGCAAACGAAAACAATCAGTGACAGCAGCGCAACCGAGGGAATACCCAGAATTATTAATCCGATCAACGTCAGAAAAGTATTGACACAGGCGATCATGGCCTGTGCCTGAATAGCACGGCCAACGACGTAAGCAAAACGGATCACGGGTTGCGCCGTCTCTTGATAGAAACCCCGCAAACGCGAATCATGCAGGCTTTTCATCAAACTACTCAGACGGACACTGTCGAACAGAATCAGGAAGCTGAATAACAGCGCCAGCAATACCGTTCCTGTTCCCTGATAAAAATAATTAATCAACTTGGGCAAATGCTCACCGACTTTCCCGACCTGCTTAGTCACAAGAGAGTTCATCAGCAACTCAGCTTCCCTGTCGTAATATTTCTTTAGTTTCTCGCGTGTCACCTCTGGAATGTCATCAGTATCGATGACATGCTCCGGATCAACGTCACTGGCAAGTCGGATCCTTTGTTTAAATGCATTAAGCTCGCCATCGATAATTCTGAGCGCATTTTCATCCAATATGCTCCGCATATAGCCATGCAGAGAGCGCTCTATACCCGGATATTTACCAACGATATCGCGTTCCAGTTCAATCAGCTTCGACTGCACCTCACTGAAGTTATCCAGAAAGCGGTTTGCCTCGCCGATCACGCTCGGTGTAACGTACCGAAAAAAACTTCCCAGGACAATCAGAAAAAAAATATAAACAAGTGTCAATGACAGGCGATAGGGCAGCTTCAGTTTGTTCCGGCCCATATAGACCAAAGGTGTAGCAATAAAAGCAAGAACAAACGTCATTAAAATCAGCCCGAAAAAATCACTGAGTATCCATAGCAAACCGATCAAAATCAGCCAAATTATGATACGATGGTTTGCTTCGTAAATACTATTTAAACTGAATGACATAACATAGCTTCTTCGAATAATAAGTCTTGTTTAGTGTAGTTTAGAATGGATAAGCGATATACAACCGATTGATTCAATCTCAATCAAATCAAAATTGATAAATAATTGTCCCGGCACTTGATAGCAGGAAATCATTCGCGGTTGATTTTGTCCCGAGCCCACTATGATTTCTATCCTTTTGATCGCATAACAACATTGGTTACATCGATTATCGAACAGGATTCGATTCAAAACCGATCACCATATCCGATGTGCGGATTTTTTATCACAACCCCAGCCAACCCCGGATCATGCCCGCACTATTTTCCCGGAACGCATATTCCATGCATAGTAATATGAAAAGTGAATTTGCCCACAAACTGACTTTTCAGAAACGCCTGAAAAGACTCATCACAGTAATTGGTATAATGCTGCCTGTTTTTTGATGTCATATTAAACCGAGTCGATGACCTATGTCTAATGAAAATCTTCTTCTGTACCTGATACTCCTCCCTTTCATGGGAAGCATACTGGCTGCGCTGCTGCCCGCGAACGCGCGAAATACGGAGGCATGGTTATCGGGAGGCGTGACCATCACGGCATTTATTATCGTTATTCTCCTTTATCCAGGCGTCACGGATGGCGGCGTAGTACGCTACGCGGTTACATGGCTGCCGGAACTCGATCTGAATTTTACGCTCAGGGCCGACGGTTTTGCCTGGATGTTCTCGGTTCTGATCACTGGCATTGGCTTTCTTGTAGTGCTGTATGCACGTTATTACATGTCACCCAAGGATCCGGTACCCCGTTTTTTCTCGTTCCTGCTCGCGTTCATGGGGGCTATGCAAGGGATGGTGATTTCGGGCAACGTCATTTTGCTCGCGATCTTCTGGGAACTCACCAGCATCTTCTCATTTCTTCTGATCGGCTACTGGCACCACAATGCCGCCGCACGGGACGGCGCACGCATGGCTTTAATCATTACCGGCATCGGCGGGCTTTGTCTGCTGGTCGGCCTGATGATTCTTGGACATATTGTAGGCAGCTACGAACTGGACCACGTATTGGCTGCGGGCGATAAAATACGTCAGCACGCGCTTTATGTTCCCGCGCTGCTGTGTATCCTGGTCGGCGCGCTGACCAAAAGCGCACAATTTCCGTTTCATTTCTGGCTGCCCAATGCAATGTCCGCACCGACTCCGGTGTCCGCTTATCTGCATTCGGCAACCATGGTCAAAGCCGGTGTGTTTCTGCTTGCGCGGTTATGGCCGGTCCTGTCCGGTACCGATGAGTGGTTCTTTATCGTTGGCCTTGCCGGCATGAGCACATTGCTGCTCGGCGCATTTTTTGCCATTTTCCAGCAGGATCTGAAGGGGTTGCTCGCGTATTCGACCATCAGCCATTTGGGGCTGATCACAACACTGCTCAGCCTGGGTAGTCCGCTGGCCGCGGTTGCCGCCATTTTCCACATGATCAATCATGCGACCTTCAAGGCATCGTTATTTATGGCGGCCGGCATCATCGATCATGAAGCCGGCACGCGCGACATGCGCAAACTCAGCGGCCTGTTCAACTTCCTGCCGATTACGGCTACGCTGGCGATGGTGGCCAGTGCGGCCATGGCCGGCGTTCCACTGCTCAATGGTTTTTTATCAAAAGAGATGTTTTTTTCCGAAACACTGGAACAGAATCGCGCGTCACTACTCGACGGTGTCGCACCTTATGTCGCCACGATTGCAAGTGCATTCGCGGTGACCTATTCCGTGCGCTTTATTCATACGGTTTTCTTCGGCCCCAAGCCGACGAATTTACCGCGCGAACCGCACGAACCACCGCGCTGGATGCGCGTACCGATAGAATTTCTGGTGCTGGTCTGCCTGATTGTCGGCATTATTCCGGGCCTGACCATCGGCCCCTACCTGCATACTGCCGTGGTATCGGTGTTGGGTGAGCACACTCCGGAATACAGTCTTGCCGTCTGGCACGGTATCAATACGCCGCTGATCATGAGTGTCGTTGCGCTCGCCTCCGGTCTGTTGTTCTATTGGATACTGCGCGGATATCTGGCACAAGGTGCGGATGGTCCGCCACTCATCCGCAACCTCAAGGGAAAGCGTATCTTCGAGGAGATTCTCGTCACGATCTCCTGGCGCTGGGCACGCTGGATAGAATCACATTTCGGTACACAGCGCCTGCAACCCCAATTGCGGCTGGTGATCTTTGTAGCGCTCGTTGCCGGGCTCTGGCCATTTTACGCCGCCAATACCGATATGCGCTTATCCATTTCCACGGACATCGATCCCATCTTCGCTATCCTCTGGATCATCGGCATCGCCTGCGCACTCGGCGCCGCGTATCAGGCAAAATACCACCGGCTGGCCGCACTGATCCTGATGAGCGGAGCGGGTCTTGTGACGTGTATCACTTTCATCTGGTTCTCGGCCCCCGATCTTGCGCTCACGCAGCTGCTTGTCGAGATCGTGACAACGATCCTCATCCTGCTTGGTCTTCGCTGGCTGCCGAAGCGGCATGAGAAAATTGACCACAATAATGCGTTCACGGCACGTCTCCGCAGATACCGCGATTTCCTGCTCGCAGTCGCTTGCGGGGGTGGCATGGCGATGATTGCTTATATCACGATGACCCGTCCTTTGCCCGATACCATTTCCGACTACTTCGTAGAACAGGCCTATCCGCAAGGCGGTGGCACCAACGTTGTCAACGTCATTCTGGTCGATTTTCGGGGATTCGACACGTTCGGCGAAATTACCGTACTGGGTATCGTTGCACTGACCATTTTCGCATTACTGCGGCGCTTCCGTCCCGCGCCCGACAGTATTGAAATACCTGAGCAGCAACGCATACAGAATGCCTATGACGATGCGCATGTGAACCGTGAAGCTGGCGAAACAGCGCATGACTACGTAAGAATCCCTTCCGTCATCATGCAATGGATGTTTCCGTTCATCATCGTTCTGGCCGCCTATCTCTTTCTGCGCGGCCATGATCTGCCTGGTGGAGGATTCGCTGCAGGCATCACTATGGCGATCGGCTTCCTGCTCCTCTATATCTCCGGCGGCACGCGCTGGATGGAAGACCGCCTGCATATCCTGCCCATGCGCTGGATCGGCTTCGGTCTGATCGTGGCCGCCGGTACCGGAATAGGCTCCTGGCTGTTCGGATTTCCCTTTCTCACTTCCCATTTTCACTACCTGGAAGTGCCGTTCATCGGAAAAATCCCACTCGCCTCCGCACTGTTCTTTGATCTTGGCGTATTTGCACTCGTCGTCGGGGCTACCGCCCTGATTCTTATCGCGCTGGCGCATCAATCGATCCGCAGCCACCGCACGCGGACTACCGAAATCACAAAACAGGAGGAAAATCACTGATGGAACTGGTTTTATCGCTGGGCATTGGTGTACTGGTCGGATCAGGGGTATGGTTGCTTTTCCGGCCGCGCACTTATCAAGTCATCATCGGATTGGCACTGCTTTCCTACGCGGTCAACCTGTTCATCTTCAGCATGGGGCGACTGACGATCAATGCGCCCCCTGTCGTCCAGGCAGGTGCCGAAATTGACCCCGCCGCTTTTGCGGATCCAATTCCGCAAGCGCTCGTACTGACAGCAATCGTTATCGGTTTTGCCACGACTGCACTCTTTCTTGTCGTTCTGCTGGCCTCCCGCGGCCTGACAGGAACCGATCATGTCGACGGAAAGGAACCTGAACGATGATATTGACGCCGGAACATCTCGTTATCGCTCCGATTCTGATCCCGTTTATTACGGGCGCGCTGCTGCTGTTTGTCGATGACCGCAAGCGGCACCTTAAGGCCGGCGCATCGATTCTGGCTACGCTCGTATTACTGGGTGTATCTCATGCGCTGCTGGAAATTTCACACACCGACGGGGGACGGATCGTAGTCTATCTGCTTGGCGACTGGCCACCGCCTTTTGCCATCAACCTGGTCCTCGACCGCCTGTCGGCCATGATGCTCATGCTGACTTCGATACTTGCGATTCCCGCACTGATCTTCTCGCTCGGACGCTGGCACAAAGCCGGCCTGCACTTCCACACCCTGTTCCTGCTGCTGCTCATGGGTTTGAATGGTGCATTCCTCACCGGAGACCTGTTCAATCTTTTTGTCTTTTTCGAAGTTATGCTCGCCGCATCCTATGGCCTGGCGCTGCACGGTTCGGGGCTGCTACGGGTCCGGGCAGGATTGCACTATATCGCCATCAATCTTACAGCTTCGCTGCTGTTCCTGATTGGCGTCGCCCTGATTTACGGTACTGCGGGTACGCTCAGTATGGCTGATCTTGCCGTACGCATCCCGCAGATCGCTGAAGAGAACCGCGTACTGCTGGAAATCGGCGCAGCCATTCTCGGCGTAGCCTTCCTCATTAAAGCGGGAATGTGGCCGCTCGGCTTCTGGTTACCGACAACTTACACCTCGGTATCGGCACCTGTGGCGGCTATATTCGCCATCATGAGCAAAGTGGGCATCTATGTGCTGCTGCGCTTATCGTTGCTTTTTTACGGAGAAGAACCAGGGGGCGGCGCTTCCGGATCACAAATCCTCTTCTATGGCGGATTGGTCACCATAGTTTTCGGTATTATCGGCGTTCTCGCGTCACAGTCGCTTGGCCGGCTTGCCGGTTTCTCCGTGCTGGTTTCATCCGGAACATTGCTGGCCGCCATCGGTCTCACACAAACCGATATCACCGCCAGCGCATTGTTCTATTTAGCCAGCTCCACGCTGGCGATCAGCGCGTTTTTTATGCTCATCGAACTCGTAGAGAAAGAACAAAACCCGATTACCAGCATTCTGGCCGTTACCATGGAAGCCTTTGGAGAAAGCGACGAGGAAGAGGAAAATGAAGAGATCGTCGGTATCGCTATTCCGGGCGCGGTTGCTTTACTCGGCATCAGCTTTGCCGCGTGCAGTATCTTACTGGCAGGCCTGCCGCCGCTTTCCGGCTTCATTGCCAAATTCGCCATCCTCACAGCCATTCTCAACCCTGAAGGATTCGGACAAGGCGG
>CAZTCY010000077.1:0-13191 GCA_964612715.1 uncultured Nitrosomonas sp.
TTCCCCTGGCAAGAAATTCCGATATTGCGTGCCAACCCTGATCCTTTGCCCTCATCTGATTCTCTTGCTGGCTGAAATTCTCAATTCAAACGCTGACCGCTGACATTGCTTAATTACGCTAACATTGCTTATTTATTAAAATAAGTGTGTCATATTTGACCAAAACGCAGCTTATATAAGGTGCTTTTGTGTGTCAAGGCAATTATTGGTCAGGTGTTGTGTTAAAACAACAATGCTAAAAACACGATTGTAAATTCTAATTTTGCGAAGCAATCAATTATACAATCCAATAGCTAAACTTTGAATCGCTGGGGGAAGCTACTGCATGGCGATCGCCTGTGGTCAATAAGCTGAGAAAACCACTGTTGTGGTTCAAAAGCCACAAGGAGCTGTTTATTGTGTACTGCCAAAAGATTTTTTAATGATATGGAGCTTTGATGTACGGTATATCACACCGGCTTTTGGGAGTGCGTTGGGTATAAATGAAGTCTTGTTTTTCGCGGATCAGCTGGTTTGCGAAAGGCTGTGATTGTGCGCTGGTGCGAATTGTCCACACAGCAAGATTATATGCGGGCGTTGTTCCATTTCTTAAATACAGTCGGATTTTATCAATAGCAGTTGCAGATGGGTTACAAACCATAGAAACATCTAATGATTGCAGGTGTTTTAGAATATGGCAATCCTCAAATGTATAGTGGTCGACAACCAGCCCGGCAGCATCCGGAATATGGCGTGAATCTATCCGGACTTATCAAGGTGACTTTTAGGCCGAGAATCGGTTTGATACCAGACTGCTTGATTACTATCGTATATCGCATGGTTATGTCCAGAGTCAATCAGACATCAATGCTGAGTATTATCTAAGCATTTCTTCATGGACTATCAGATGATTAACCACCGATTCAGCAGGGATAAAAAATTGGAAATTTGCTGTAATCTGTAATATAAATTAGTCTATAAAAGAGAGTAGCAGTACTGTTTATGCGCAGTACTCTATCTGTGGCGCCGATTTTCATTATACGTGTCATTCTGGTATCAATAATTTTGATCGAGAATGTTCACGTTTATATCAATAGCTATATAATTCCACGAATTTCTTCTGAAACTGATCGTGCTCATTGCAGATTGAGAGATTGCAGAGCTTTTTCCGTGAAAACAATTAGTAAGACATTGAAGGAATTTCGAATTATCATAGTAGGGATTGTGTTTTTTTATGGTTTATGACTTTGTTCCCAAACATATGGAGGGTGTATCAATGAAATCACTTGAAATTAGAATCTTATCAACAGGTGTTGTTTTTTTATTTGCGGCTGCGCTCTTATCGGGATGTGGCGACGGAGAGAACGCAGATTCCGTGGGAAATGAGCAGAGTGGGATGAATACGAAAGAAAGTGGAGAAACTGTCATTGTGCCTGAACCAATAACAAGCCTGGAAAATGTAGAAGAAATACAGACGTTTGGTGGTTTTGATCTGGAAGGCGATACGGCATCAATGGAAGGTGTTCTGGACGGTTTTTCTGAAGCGGTTGATGAGGGTATTGATGCTACCGGCGAAGCCATTGCAGAATCTGCAGACAATATGATGGGCGCCATTGAAGACAGCGTTACAATTGCTCAGGATACTGTTGTTGATTTTAAGGAAGATGCCAGTGCGGCAATTGCTGAAATCATTGATGATGCTGAAGAAGTTGTTACAGCAACGCCGAATTTGATCCGTCAAGTGCAGCAGGCGCTTGCAAAAGCCGGTTACAAACCCGGAGCGGCTGATGGTGTCAGCGGGCCGAGAACATTGGCGGCATTAAAAAGTTTCCAGCAGGATAATAATCTGGCATCCGGTAAATTAACTAAAGAAACTCTCCGTGCACTTGGTGTGGAATACTAAAGACGTCAGTGCGCTACTTTATTGCACCAGAAGCATCAAATGATTTGATGCTTCTGGTACGCCATAGGGAGTAAGGTGGTCAATAGCATCGGAGATGCTATCTGATTATTTTTAGATTGCGGACAGTGTTGTTTTCATACAAACCAAATAAATGCTCAAGATTCAGATGAATGTCTTGTAATTGATTGTATAGTTAACCATTTTATGGATTTCTGGCTGAAAAGATGAATGGGCAGAAAATCTACTAACCTATGCCGACCCTATTTTTAGTCACAAAATAAGTTTAAGATATCAACGACCCAGAATTTGGGAATATACTGTTACGTCGAGTCCAATAGAATAAAAAAGTAAACCAAGGATTCTGTACTGTTATTCAGCATATCACGCCTAAAATTGTTTTAACGAATTGAGTCTATTTTACATTTTCAAGTAAATTGTTGGATCTGATTGGAAATCGATTCGTTGTTTAATGAAGTATTTTGGAGGTTTTAACCATGGGAGTTCCCTTACGCCAGCAAATTGCGGTTGCCAGCTATCTGATCAAACAAAAAATTAAAGGAGTTAAAAAATATCCTTTAGTGCTGATGCTGGAGCCGTTATTTCGCTGCAATCTGGCATGTGCTGGTTGCGGAAAGATCGCGCATCCTGAAGAAACTCTGGATAAGCGTTTGTCGTATGAAGAATGCATGGAAGCAGTGGATGAATGTGGTGCGCCCATGGTTTCGATTCCGGGTGGAGAACCGCTGCTGCACAAAGATATGCCGCGTATCGTTGAAGGTATTGTTAAGCGTAAGAAATATGTCTATCTCTGTACCAACGCATTGCTGCTTAAAAAGCGCATGGGTGACTATACACCTTCGCCTTATCTGACTTTTTCCGTGCACCTTGATGGCATGAAAGAGCGCCATGATGCTTCAGTATGCCAGGACGGTGTTTTTGATCGCGCGGTTGAGGCCATTAAATTAGCACTGGCGAGAGGCTTTCGTGTCACTGTTAACTGTACCCTGTTTCAAGGGGAAACACCTGAAGACGTGGCAGAGTTCCTGGATTATGTAACAGAATTAGGCGTGGAAGGCGTAACTATAGCACCGGGATTCAGTTATGAACATGCGCCCAAGCAGGATGTTTTTATAAAGGGTGCGGATACCAAAAAGCTATTTCGAGGTATTTTTGAATTGGGTAAACAGCTGAAGCGCAAATGGAAACTCAATCATTCTGCGCTTTACCTGGATTTTCTGGCGGGTAATCAGGATTACGAATGTACGCCGTGGGGAAATCCGACGCGCAATGTCTTCGGTTGGCAGAAACCCTGCTACTTGTTGTCCGACGAAGGCTACGTCGAAACTTTCCAGGAACTGCTGGATACCACCCCCTGGGAAAAGTACGGTAACGCCAACAACCCTAAATGTGCACAATGCATGGCACATTGCGGTTATGAAGCAACGGCTGTAGAAGATACGCTGAGTAATCCCTGGAAAGCTTTTGTTGCATCTGTAAAAGGACCCAGAACAACTGGAGAAATGATCGCAGAACCCATACCTAAGTGGATTGCTGAAGAAAATAAAAAAGCAAAAAAACTGACCGAAATTCCAGTCACAATTTCCAATAAATAATCGAGCTCAGTTCCCGATTGAGATTGAATAACCAATCCGGGTGGTAGGCTGTATGGAATGCAATGGTTGAGTTGTTGCTGTATAACACAATGTATGGCGGCGTCTTCGGAACAATTTGCTGGTTATTTCTATTGTTGCTTCCTTGGCGACCAGCCAGTACACGTGAGAAAATTGAGCCCGATTCCGGCTTGGATTCAAACCAAAATCTGAGTGATATTACGGTGTTGATTCCTGCGCGGAATGAGGCACCGTATATTCAGCAAACGCTCGAGGGTTTAAAAGCACAAGGCGAGCGTTTGCAGATCATCGTTATCGACGATCAATCAACTGATGAAACGGCACAGTTGGCGTGCCAGCAGGAGGGGGTGCAGGTGATTGCAGGAACTGCGCCGCCAGAGGGATGGAGCGGCAAGCTTTGGGCGCTCGAGCAGGGTCTGCAACATGTCAATACATCCTATACGTTGTTGCTCGATGCCGATATCACATTATCCCCGGGCATTATCGCGACTTTGAAAAATAAAGCGCTGAATGAAAACCGTTCAATGGTATCGTTAATGGCGGCACCGCCCATGAATACTACCGTTGAGCGCTTGTTAATGCCTGCGTTTATCTTTTTTTTCAAACTGCTTTACCCTTTTGACCTGGCCAACAAACCGGGTTCCCGCATGGCCGCTGCCGCAGGTGGATGCATACTGGCTGAAACGCAGGCATTGCGTTCTACGGGCGCTTTCTGCAGCCTGCATAATGCGCTCATTGACGATTGTACGCTGGCCGCACGCATCAAACATTCCGGAAGGAATATCTGGCTTGGACTGAGTCATGCCGCGCGCAGTCATCGTGGTTATTCTGGACTCAGACCCATTTGGGAAATGGTGGCGCGCACCGCTTATACACAGCTCAACTATTCGCTGATTTTATTGTTGTTATGTACTGTCGTCATGATATCCATGTTCTGGCTTGCGCCCTTTGCATTTTTGTTGCTGCCTGATCCGAAAACTTATATGATCAGTCTGATTGCATGTGCAGCGATGTTTTATGCCTACAAACCGACTTTGAATTACTACCATCGCTCTCCCTTATGGGCATTTGCACTTCCTTTTACTGGCGTATTGTATCTTGCCATGACGTGGACTTCTGCAATGCGCTACTGGCGCGGGGAGCGTGCTCGCTGGAAAGACCGTCAATATGAAAGCAAAACAAATTATTAAACAGTTGCCGTGGATACTGATCCTGATCAGTATCATTCTTTTGCCACTCATTTCAGTCGTCAAAATCGCAAGCGCGCAAGAACCGGAGCCGGACAGCGCTTATGCGACAGTGCATGATCTGCAGCAATCGCTGTTGCAGTCGATGCGTGATGGTGCGCAATTGGGTTTTTCCGGACGTGTGGAGTTTCTAACCGCTGTTGTTAATCGAACGCATGATATTGATCTGATTATCAAGACGATTCTTGGTGCAACACTCTGGAATGAGCTGAACCAGGAGCAGCACGATTTGATTATCGAAACATTCCGGCAGCTCAGCATTGTGACTTACGCCGGACAGTTTAAGCAGTATGCTGGTGAGCAATTCAAATTTCTCGAGCAGCGCGATTTGCCGCGCGAGCAGAAACTAATCCGCAGTCAGCTCATACAGGGTGATGGCGGTATCGTCAATTTTGATTATGTTCTACACCATGCAGACGGAAAATGGCTTATTATCAATATCCTATTTGACGGCATCAGCGATCTGGCAATAAAGCGCAGCGAATATCGATCGATCATGCAGCGCGATGGATTTCAATCATTAATCGATATGTTAAAAGTCAAAATAATCGAAGCGGAACATACTGAATAAGTTTCCAGCAACGATACCAAACGGCAAATATCATGCATTGCTTCTTCTGTTTCATCGCTTGAAAGGAATTTCTGTGGAAACTACAAATGGCGCAAATTACCGGTTTTTTGCGCGCTGGGCGGCATTTTCCTATCAAAAAGCAATCTGGGTCATTTTACTGAGCATTGTCATCGCTGGTGCGAGTGTTGTATATACCACAAATAATCTGGGCATACATACCGACACGACAGACATGTTGTCTGAAGAGGTGCCCTTTCGTGTCAATCACAAGCATTATAAAGAAGCATTTCCCCAATATGAAGATGCATTACTCCTGGTTTTGGACGCGCCCACACCAGAACAGGCGCATGCAGCCGCCAAGCAACTGAACGAATATCTGCAAAAAGATACGGTACATTTCTATGAAGCAAGTTATCTAAGTGGTGATGCCTTTTTTGAGCAGAATGGTCTGCTTTACAAGGACATTGCAGAACTTGAAAAAATTACCGATCGTCTGGCGGCTGCGCAGCCGCTGATAGCTCGCCTGTCGGAAAATCCGGCGTTGGATACTTTCGCGTCGGTGCTGACAGAAGCGGTCGATGAAATGATCAGTGGAAGAAATCTGGATCTAGGCGCCGTTTTCAACGGTATCAGCACGACGCTTGACGCGCGATTAGCCAATGCGCCACGCGCATTATCATGGCAGATTTTGCTGGATGGCGAACAACAGGCCGACCGTTATCAGGAGATTATTCTGACACGACCGAAACTGGATTACACTCAGTTGTTTGCTGCGGAGCAACCGATAAATACCATCCGGGAAGCCGCCAGAAATCTTGGCATCACTGCAGAATCTCCCGCAAGACTTCGCATTACCGGTGAAGCGGCGCTGGCTTTTGATGAATTGCACAGTGCAATGCGCGGCGCGCAGGATGCCGGTATGCTTGCGCTGGTACTGGTGATTGTGGTGCTGCTGATAGCGCTTCGGACAATCGGTGCGATTATGATCGTGCTTTTCAGTCTTGCGCTTGGATTGTCGCTGACAGCCGCTTTTGCCACGTTTGCAGTCGGCCATTTGAACTTGATCTCGATTGCTTTTGCCGTACTTTATATCGGTCTTGGCGTTGATTATGCCATACATTTTCTATTGCGACATGAGGAAGTCCAGCGCACTACTGGCCTGCTGGTAATCGAAACATTACCGAAGGCCAGCGGTGAAATCGGGCACGCATTGATGTTATGTGCGGTGACTACGGCGATCGGGTTTTATGCTTTTATGCCGACAACCTATGATGGTGTGGCGGAACTGGGCCTGATTTCGGGGTCAGGGATGATTATCAGTTTATTGGTAACATTGACTGTGGTTCCAGCGTTGCAACGTTTCTTTCCGATGCGTACGATCAAACCCCTCATCTCCATGAAATCTGTCCACCAGGCATTGGAGTGGCCAGGGCATTCTCGGAAAACAGTTTACACATTCACCTTTTTTGCTGTTTTATTGTCTCTCATTGCTTTGCCGCATGTTCGTTTTGACTATAATCTGCTCAACCTGAACGATCCACGTGTCGAATCGGTAGAGACTTTCCGTGATCTTCTGGAAAATGCCGATAATTCTCCGTGGCATATCGTTGCATTGGAAGACGATCAGGTTGAAACCGAGCAGCTTGTGCAGCAGCTGACCGCATTACCTGAAGTCGACAAGGTCGTTACCCTACTCGATATGGTGCCTGATAATCAGAATGAGAAGATTCTGTTGATAGAAGAAATGGCGCTGACACTGGGTCCGATAGCTTTTATGCCCATTGTGCAAAAGGACATGGATGTGAATGCCCAGCGTACTGCGCTGCAAGAACTGCAACAGGCCCTGGGCCGGTTGATTAATGAACAGCCCGCACATGCCGCAGTAGATACGGCACGTGCCTTGCATAGATCACTGTCAGGGTTGCTGATGCGGCTTGATCAGGACGGTACTCACGAAGCTCAGGCACAGCTACTATCATCTGCAGCCCATGATCTGCTGCATCTTCTGCCGGAATCCATCCATCGTTTGCAGGTTGCATTACAAGCCGCGCCTTTTGACCGGCAAGACATGCCTGAATCTGTCAAAATGCATTGGCTCAGCGATGATCATATTTTTCGCGTAGCGATATATCCGAACGAGAATATTAATGACAACGACGCCCTGGCGCGCTTCGTGCGTGCGGTGCAGCAAGTAACGCCTGGTGCAACCGGTGTGCCGGTCATCAGTCTGGAAGCCGGGGAAGCTGTCGTTGATGCATTTATTCATGCATTTTCTTTGGCATTGATCGGCGTAATCGTAGCGCTTCTGATGTTGCTCAGAAGCGTGAAATCGACGATGCTGGTAATGGTGCCATTATTGCTGGGCGCTTTGTTTACCGTTGCCACTGCCGTTTTATTCGGCGTGTCGTTTAATTTTGCCAATGTAATTGCTTTACCGCTCATCCTCGGCATCGGCATCGATTGCAGCGTGCATATGGTGCATAGAAGCTGCAACACCGGTGAGACCTATGAGAATCTGTTGCATACCAGTACGGCACGCGCTATTTTTTATAGTGCCTTAACGACGATGACGGGTTTCGGCAGTATGATATTTTCACAGCATCAGGGCACGGCGAGTATGGGACTGTTGCTGCTGATAGGGGTTATACTGACGCTTGCCTGCGTACTGATTATTCTGCCGGTTTTGCTGCAGTCTTCGGAAAATAACAAAGCACCGGTTGTCTGATTGTATTGAAACGCGGTTATGATTTTTTGTTGCTGCGAACTAATGCAGCAGCAAAAAAACCATCAGTGTGATGTGTGGCAGGCGATAACTGCAGGAATTGTCCTGTCAGAACTGTAATTCTTTGTTCCGCCAGCAATTCTGCACAATTTAAAAGTTCGAACCCGGGATTCTTTTCGATAAAATCGGTGATGATCTCCTGATTTTCTTCCGGCAGAAAACTGCACGTGGCATAGACCAGACGTCCTCCCGGCTTAAGCAGTGCCGCGGCGGCGGAAAGAATCGAAATCTGTTTGACTTTCAATTCTTCAATGCTGTGTCCGGACTGGCGCCATTTTAGATCAGGATTACGCCGCAATGTGCCCAGTCCACTGCAAGGTGCGTCGACGAGCACACGGTCAATTTTCCCCTGTAATCGTTTAAGCTTGGGATCATTTTCACTCGTGATACGCTGAATATGCACGTTCGACAGCCCGGAGCGCTTGAGGCGTGGTTTTAGATTGTTCAGCCGTTTTTCGGAAGTATCGAAGGCATATAACCGCCCTTTGGAATGCATCAATGCGCCCAGTAGCAGTGTTTTTCCACCGGCCCCGGCACAAAAATCAACGACCATCTCACCCCGTCTGGGCGCCAGCAAATAACCCAGTAGCTGGCTGCCTTCATCCTGGACTTCAATTTTTCCCGACAGAAACAGCGGGTGGCGGTTAATCGCTGGTTTATCGCGTAAACGGATGCCACAGGGCGAGAAAGTCATTGCTTCAGCCTGAATACCTTCCTGCGCCAGTATTTCAAGCACCTGCTCGCGTTTTTCCAGCAACGTATTGACACGTAAATCCAATGGCGCGCTTTTCTGTAGCGAAATACCCAGCCCGAGAATCTCCGTGTCGGACATGAAAAGCTGTAATTTTTCCATCAACCAGTCGGGAAATTCTGCCTGAATAGCCAGTGGTTGTGTTTCCATAACAATTGCTTTCACGGTTTTCAGCCATTTTATCTCGGAATCTTTTGCCCAGTCTTTAAGCTCGCGCAGATTGGCGCCATTAAATCGAACGAGATAAGCCAGTAATAACGCACGTGGCGTCGCGATATCCGTGCAATGCTCCAGAAAAAGGCGGTGACGTAAAATATCGAATACGGTTTCCGCGATAAATGCACGATCATTCACACCGAGCTTGGGATTATCATAAAAAAAATGCCTTAAAACAGCATCTGCCGGATATGCGAGCGGCAGGATCGTGCGCAGCGCGATAACTGTTTTATCCAACAGGAAAGGATTTAAATGCATTGAGGTGGTATGTCTATGTTTTGGGTGAATGATTAATGTTTGCAACAGGAGGTGTCGGATTTGTCATAGCCCAGATCGATCTCGGCAATCATTTTGTCGACTTCCAGTCCATCCTTTTCTACGGATTGAATGCGTACCGGTATCATGTGGTAGTGCGGGGCCAGCCATATTTTTCTTTGCATGGAATCATCCGGATCGTATAACTTGGTCAGTACAAATGTATCCAGTCTGCCCAGCGGGGTATCCAGTTTTTCATTGCTGATTTTGAAGCGCATCAGTTGCGTGCTGCGCCCGTCTGTCACATGAACGGTAAACAGCTTGCCGATCTGCATTTCGTCCTGCGCTTCTTCGTGCGGCATAAAAATAAAATGGTAGGATAAACTGAGCCGATCCAATGTATCAATCGCCAGAGGTTCTTTTGTTTCCTTGCCTTCATGTTTGAGTGTCAAGACGTTACTCTTCCAGTCAAACAGCGCCAGACTGCGTTCTTTATTCGTACGCTGATCGGAATAATAGTCCGGTTGCAGACCTTTGCCAGTGATCAACCCACGGCTGTTGCGTACAATATGACCGGGTTTAATGACCTTGAAAATGCCGGTAGCCTGCGCATTGCTGGTGATACTGAACGTATGTGCATCGCTTTTCTGACTGATATCCACAATTTCACTCAGCTCGCCGTTGCCAATTCCGGTTGTAACGGTATAGCTGATATGAATGCGCGTTGGTATTTTCCCGGACTGCAGCGTTGCCGGCCGGGTCGCCGCTTCAGCAGCATGCGCCGGAATTGCGTAACTCAAAAAAATGAAAAATAAGAATATAAATTTCACTTTCAATCTTGTAATCCTGGTGAATAAATAACTGAATCATGGGCCGTTGCGCAGGATACAGTAACCACTTGTCCGGATAGCTTGAGTTGATCCTGCAGAAACCATCGTACAGCCTGCGGATATATGCGATGTTCTGCCTGCAGTACTCTGTTTGCCAGGGTTTGCGGTGTATCATCAGGCATGACGGGAACAGCCGCCTGAATCACTATAGGGCCATGATCAACCGCACTCGTAACAAAGTGCACCGTACAACCATGGATTTTAACACCTTCCTGCAGTGCGCGCCGGTGCGTGTGCAGACCTGGATAGGCAGGCAATAGCGACGGATGGATATTGATCAGCCTGTTTTGATACTGCTGCACGAAATCATGGGTGAGAATACGCATAAAGCCGGCGAGTGCGATCAGATCCGGTTGATGACGATTGATTTCGGCAGTCAGTGCGGCGTCGAATGTCTCCCGGTACTGAAAATCGCGGTGGTCAATGCATAAGGCGCGAACGCCTAAAGATTCCGCTATTTTTAACCCTTCGGCATCGGGATTGCTGCTGATCACGACAGCGCGATCGATCGGTAATCCGGCCTCCAGTAACGCCTGCATGTTGCTGCCACGGCCGGATATTAGAATAACGAGTGTTTTCATCCAATGCGTTGCCGAAATGGTTTGTGACTATTTTATTTCACAACGATTGCGGATTGACCGGTGGCGCGTTCGGTGATTTCACCGATGCGCCAGACCGTTTCGCCTGCCGCATGCAAATGCTGCATGACGGTATCTGCCTGATCGGCGGAGACAACCACGGCCATACCTATGCCACAGTTAAAAACACGCAACATTTCGGCTTCGTCGACATTGCCCAGCTGTTGCAGCCAGCGGAAAAGCGGCGGTATGGCCCAGGCGTTTTTGTGCAGTACGGCGCGGGTATGCACCGGCAGAATGCGCGGCAGATTTTCGATCAGGCCGCCACCGGTAATATGCGCCATTCCCTTGACTGGAAACTGTTTCAGCAAAGCCAGCAAAGGCTTGACGTAGATGCGTGTTGGCGTCATCAAGACATCGCCGAGCGGTCTGCCATGAAAATCTTCGGTCAGATCAACCGGATTGCTGGCGATGATGCTGCGAATCAGCGAATACCCATTGGAATGTGCGCCACTCGATGCCAGGCCGATGATGGCATCGCCTGGCTCGATCTTTGTACCATCGATAATCTGTGTTTTTTCGACGACGCCAACCGCAAATCCGGCTAAATCATATTCGCCAACCGGATACATGCCCGGCATTTCCGCAGTTTCACCGCCAATCAATGCACAGCCCGCCTGTTCACAACCGGTGGCTATGCCACTGACAACCGCCGTTGCAATATCGACATTGAGCTTGCCGCAGGCAAAGTAGTCGAGAAAGAACAATGGCTCTGCACCAAGCACCAGAATATCATTGACGCTCATGGCAACCAGATCGATACCAATACTTTCATGTCTGTTCAACTGGAATGCGAGTTTCAGTTTGGTACCCACGCCATCCGTTCCGGAAACCAGTACCGGATTGCGGTAATTCCTGGAAATTTCAAACAACGCGCCGAATCCGCCAATGCCGGTCAGCACTTCCGGCCGCAGCGTGCGTTGGGCATAAGGTTTGATATTCTGAACAAGACGATCACCGGCATCGATATCAACACCCGCATCGCGATAGGAAAATGACGTTGTGGAATCTGTGGTTTTCGGATTATTAGGGTAATGATTATTCACGGGGTTTCAGGAGGCTACGGAAAGGGTGATATTTCTTGCCGCCTATTTTACAGCAAACAGAGCACAATATCTTCTCATGCCAGTTTATAAACCTGGATTCTTTGATTATCGATCAGGCAGGCGAGTTCTGTTGCGCGTGGCGACCACCTGAAAACCGTATCAGGGTATTTTTCCACTTTCTTATTGTTGATTGTGATATTGAAGACCATTTTCTGCGACCGGATATCGAATACCGTCAATTCAGTTTTCGCCTGACCAGGCCGGTCCGCAAATCTGCATGCGAGATAGTTTCCTGTGCTGTCCCAGGCCATATCGGGCAATGGAAAGCCGCAGCCATTTAACGTATGAATCATTTCCAGGGTCTTTGCATCGCGAATTTCCACCTGGCCATTACCGTTATATGCCAGCGCAAAATGGTGGCCGTTCGGACTATGCGTGACGACAGCGCATGCCGGATGGATATTTCGGGTATTGCCTTGTAAAGGCAATGCCACGGATCGAACGGTTTTTAGATCGGGTAACGAAAGCAGGGTCAATTTTCGTCCCAAAACAACCAACTCGGGCTTCTGTGGATGCCGACTGCAATCTTGTATGCCATCCATTACAAGCCGGTTTATTACGCTGTTCGTTTTCAAGCCAATCAACCATAATTTGCCGGATTCTTCCAGCGTTACAGCGGATTTTTTTGTTTCGCAGGCCGCCACATAAGAAAAGTCGTTATCCCGTCTGTTTTCCAGAAGCTTGAACCAGCTTATGCCGGAACCCAGGGGGATTGTATGCGTAACATACATGTTCATGGCGTTATCGGAACGCGACAGAATATATAAGGCTTGACCTGCCTTGAAGACAACGGTGCCATCCGTTGTGACAGACAAGTGTTGCGCATCAAAAGTGCGATCCTCCTGTGCGGTAAAAATTCTTTGTGCCGTTGTGCTTGTATCCCCGGTGGCGCAAAACACAGTGCGATTATCGCCAAAAATAATGTTGCTGCCTATGGCATTAGCGCAGTGGTAAACATAGTACGTTTCCTGATGTGTATCGATATTGCCTTGAACATGCTTGAAAAAACGACCGATGTTTGACCATGCATTAAATGCGGATTCGTGACCACATGGAACGTAAATGATTTCGCCGTCCCAAGCGAAAGCGCCGTGCATGACTTCATCCGGAAATGCATTGTTATGGCCGACAAATAAATCCCGGAAGAATCCGTCTGTACATTTGCCTAGTCCGGACCGATCGCCCATAAACCGGGCAACATCAAAATCAGCGATTTGTTTAA
>CAZTCY010000078.1:0-12895 GCA_964612715.1 uncultured Nitrosomonas sp.
CGATGAAAAAATCCATCATGCCTGTGGATGTGGTCATCATTGGCGCCGGTGCGGCGGGGATGATGTGCGCAATGGAGGCGGGCAGGCGCGGGCGCGCTGTTGTGCTGGTGGATCATTCAACCAGGCTTGCTGAGAAAATCCGTATCTCGGGTGGCGGGCGCTGCAATTTTACCAATCTGCACGCGAAACCCGAGCACTTCCTGTCTGTTAATCCGCATTTCTGCCGTTCGGCGCTGGCCCGTTTTACACCGCTGGATTTTATCGCGCTGCTGAAAAAGCACGGTATACGCTACCATGAAAAAAAGCTCGGTCAGCTGTTTTGCGATGACAGTTCACAGCAGATTATCGATCTGCTCGGCAAGGAATGCAATGATGCCGGTGTGATATGGCAGATGCCTTGCAGAGTACTCGATGTGACCCATACGGATGACGGCCAGGCAGAACAAAGTGCTCGCCCGAGGTTTATCATCAAGACGGATCGCAATACATTGACGGCGCATGCGCTGGTGATTGCCACCGGCGGTCTGTCGATACCGCAGATTGGCGCGAGCGATTTCGGTTACCGTGTGGCGAAACAGTTCGGTATTCCGGTAACGCCATTGTGCCCCGGACTGGTGGGGTTGACGTTTTCGCAGGATGACTTTTCCGGATTCAGAGATAGGGCCGGTATTGCTATGGATGCCGAAGTCAGCTGCGCGGGTATGGCCTTCCGCGAAAATATTCTGCTGACGCACCGCGGACTCAGCGGCCCGGCGATTCTGCAGATTTCTTCGTACTGGAAGCCAGGTGCGGCGATTCATATCGATCTGCTGCCGCAACATGATTTATGGGATATTTTTCAACAGCACAGGAAAAGCCAGCAATTGCTGCCGAATCTGCTGGCCAACTATCTGCCGCGGCATTTTGTGAAGATCTGGTGTGATGTCATGCTGGCGCCGCCGCAGGCATTAACCGTCAAGCCTGTCAGACAGTATCAGGACAGCGAATTGCAGCAGATCGCACAACAGCTGCATGACTGGCCGATTGTTCCGGGCGGCACGGTGGGCTATAAAAAAGCCGAAGTGACTGTTGGCGGTGTGGATACGCATGCCCTGTCTTCCAAAACCATGGAGGCCAGGCAGGTTCCAGGGCTTTATTTTATCGGTGAAGTCGTCGATGTAACGGGACAACTGGGTGGTTTTAATTTCCAGTGGGCCTGGTCATCCGGTTACGCAGCCGGCCAGTCGGTATAAGGTTGCACCGTGCGGGAAGTCTGTCATGGCGCAATCAGGCCCTTCTGGTAACAGGTGACATCGAATTCAAATACGACTGACGGATCGTAGATCAGTTTCTCCGCGTTTTTGCCCTGATAGTTCACCTGACTCAGGAAATGCTGTATGACGTTAATATGCGTGGTTTTCTTGCTGTCACTGTGTGCGATATACCACGGTGCGTAAACAAAATTGGTTTTCGTAAACATGGCATCCCTGGCTTCGGAATACGCATTCCACATGACCTGCGCCTTTTTGTCGATGGGGCTGATCTTCCACTGCTTGAGCGGGCTCGCCTTGCGTGCTTTAAGCCTTTTTGCCTGCTCCTGCCTGGAGATATCGAGATAGTATTTGAGAAAAATCAAATCATCCTGTGTCAGCAGATGTTCAAAATGACCGACTTCATCCATGAATTTCAGGTATTCGTTTTCATGGCAGAAATTCATTACCCGTTCGACCCCCGCGCGGTTATACCAGCTGCGGTTAAAGAAAACGATTTCACCCGCAACGGGCAGATGCGGAACAAAACGCTGAAAATACCATGCGGTTTTTTCCCGGTCTGAAGGTGCACCCAATGCGACGGTTCTCACCTCGCGCGGACTCAGATGTTCACAGAAACGCTTGATGATGCCATCCTTGCCTGCCGCATCACGGCCTTCAAACAGGACGCAGACTTTCTTGCCTTTCTCGATGACGCTTTTGTGGAATTTGACGAGTTCAACCTGCAAATCGTACAGTTCTTTTTTATAGACTTTCTTGTCCATTCATTCAGCTCCGGCAGTCCTGATTTCACAACGCATTTCAAATCATATCACCATCGATATAAAACCATTGCCCATTCTCACGCACAAAACGGCTGATTTCGTGCAGGCGATGCGCACGTCCGCCGACTTTGAAGCGCGCGACAAATTCAACAATCGCCCGGTCCGGTGCCAGTCGTTCATGGCGTTTCACCGTCAGGCCCAGCCATTTGTGCTGTGTTCCGTTCGTGTGATCCAACGCGGCGGGCTGCGTGCTGTGATGCCAGGTTGCCAGCAGATAATCGTCACGACCCAGTGTATAGGCCGTGTAGCGGGAACGCATGAGCGCTTCGGCGTGATCCGGAATTTCCGCCTGCTCCAGATACCGTCCGCAGCATGTGGCATAGGTGAGGCCGGTACCGCAGGGACACCGGGGTGGTGGTGTGCATGCTGTGTTTTTATCGATCATGTTGCATGTGTGATTGCATCTTGGTCTGGAATGTTTTGTCAGATAATATCACCGTTCACTGTTTTCATTGATTCAACCGCCGGCATTCAGCGATTCACATATGCATAGCCCAGTACAGAACGCAACACAGCAGAACGCGCCGCAGCGCCGCATCGCACACCTTGATATGGATGCGTTTTACGCATCGGTTGAACTGCTGCGCTATCCGGAATTGCGCGGCCAGCCGGTCGTCATCGGTGGACGCAGCGAACACCAGCCGATGGCGCAGGCCGACGGGCGGCGGCAGTTCTGCCGTCTGCGCGATTATGCCGGACGCGGGGTGATTACGACTGCGACATACGAAGCACGCGCGTTCGGCATCGCCTCGGGCATGGGGGTGATGAAAGCGGCGCAACTGGTGCCCGACGCCATTCTTTTACCGGTGGATTTTGACGCTTACCGGCACTATTCGCGTCAGTTCAAGGCGGCTGTCGCTGCGATCGCGCCGCGGATTGAAAATACCGGAATCGATGAAATTTATATCGATCTCAGCGATCTGTCCGATGAAACATCGGTGCTCGCGCAGCGCATCAAGCAGACCATTCGTGACGCCACCGGACTGACCTGTTCAATCGGCATCGCGCCGAACAAACTGCTGGCAAAAATCGGTTCGGATCTCAATAAGCCGGATGGCGTTACGCTGCTCGATATGTCCGATATTCCGGACCGGATCTGGCCGCTGCCGGTGCAAAAAATCAACGGTATCGGCCCCAAAGCGACGAAAAAACTGGCTACCCTGGGCATTCAAACCATCGCCGAACTGGCACAGACTGATGCAGGGCTGCTCCAGCTTCACTTCGGGCGCAGTTACGCCGCCTGGCTGTGTGATGTATCACGCGGTATAGACCACCGTCCGGTGGAAACTCATTCCGAACCCAAGTCGATCAGCCGTGAGACGACATTCGAGCGCGATCTTCATCCGCGACTTGACCGTCCGGCGTTGTCGGAGATCTTTACCGCGCTTTGTGTACAGGTGGCTGCGGATCTGAAGCGCAAAGGTTACATCGGGCGCACGATCGGTATCAAACTGCGTTTTGAGGATTTCCGCACCGTAACACGCGACTTTACGCTGACGGCGCACACGGCGGATGCCGGGCAGATACGCCGTGCCGCAGGGGAGTGCCTGCGGCGGATTCCATTGACAAGAAGATTGCGCCTGCTGGGCGTGAGAGTCAGCGCATTGCGGCCTGCCCATGCCATGGCTGAGGAGTGTTATTCTATGCAACGGGAGTTGCCGCTGTTTTTCTGAGCAGGAAATGCGATCCGGTTTCCTGCTCAGGCTGCATGCTGAATGATGGAAATCAGGTTCTGGGTTCGGAACGGCCGGTGCGGTTCATGGCATCCTGGGCGTCGCTCCAGTGGACAATGTCGGTGACAAAATAATCAAACGTGCGTGGCATGATATCGTTTGTCTGGCTGACGTAATTCACAATGTCCAGAATGAACAAGGTGCGTAATATGCCACGGCGGCGATAGCCGTTCCGCTTTCTGAGCACGATCTGGTCGCGCCAGGTGCCGAAGTTGATGTACGTCGTGGGACGATGATCCACGCCAAAATTGGGTTCTTCTTGCAGCGGCTTATGTGTGTGGCCTTCACCATGAATCTGGAAATTATAATGCCGGTATTGCGGCAGAAAGCTGGGGAATTTTTTCATCGTCGAAAGACGGACAGCAGGCTGATGCAGATTGTCAATAAGCGCCAGAATGTGCATTAATACCGTGATAGACCTGATTTCCAGGCCATGTCCCATCGATTTCATGAATTCCAGGATACGCCTGGCCAGTTTCAGGCCCTTGCCGAGCAAGGTTGTTGTGGACTGATAGGTAAAGTCCCAGCTGAGCCATTCCATTACGCATTCGTATAGCGTGTCCTCGATGATGGCGATGACTTCCGGTTTTTTATGCTGTTTGCGCATCGCCGCGGTTTCGGTAAGAATGCGGCGAACTGCGGCATAGGTCGGCCGGTAGAGATCCAGTTCGTCGAGAATACTTTCAAGCCGCGCGTCACGATAGTGGGCGTCATTCAGTTTTTTCTTGGTTTTATAGATAAACGTCGACAATACACCCGCGGCAACGGTATCGCCGAAACAGGGTTCGAAAAAGGGCGAGAATTTCAACTGCTGCCAGGTTTCAATCTGCCAGCCCTTGTCGACGCTCCAGCCGGGTTTTGCGCCTTCCGCCTTGATGCTGCGCGAATTTGCCGAATCACGCCACTGGCCATGCGTGGTAAAAAAACGGAAACCGGTATCGCCATAATAGAACGGGCAATAAGGTGCCCGGGTCGTATCCAGAAACATGGCTTCATCGCCATACATGCGACCAAGCATTTTGCGTTCCGATTCAGGAATCGTTGCAACGTTTATGCCCAGGCCGGTTTCATAGAAATACTTCAATGCATCCTGATCGCAGTAGAGTTCTTTGTCGTGATTGCCGACCGTGATGACTGTTCTGACGCGGATGGCTCTGGGCTGGCAGTCACGCTTTAATTTGCTTTCCAGTTCGCGCAGCCACTTGAAAAAATTGGCGTGCCTTTTCTCAACAATGTCCCTGATGATGGCGTTGACCACGCTCGAGAATTCTGTTTCCCGTTCACGTTCCCACGGATAAATCGGCGGTTCGTGCGCCGCCCATTTACTGCTGCGGATCATGTCAATCACATCACCATCCAGTACCAGCACAAATTCATCGATATGATATGTGATACAGCGTTGCCGGATGGCCTCGTAAAACGCATCCCAGGTATGGTCGCTCAGATTCTGCAATCCGACAGTGCCGTCGGTCAAATGGATATCGCTGATGGTGACGCAAAGACGGTTGCCGCGATCTTCCGAAGGCTCGTCCACTTCAAGTGAACGTTTCTCAGCGGTGCCTAAACCCAGGGTTGAGCGCATTTTTTCAATGAGGTCGGCTGGTTTGAATTGATCAGTCAGATTGGAATTCATCGCTTGGGCTCCTTTTAAGTTTTACGCAGGTACGTTTAAAAAATCGAAAAAGTGCATGACATGGGGATTAACGTGTATATTGGTCAAGTCGTGCGTTAACCCGGCAACGCTTTTATTATGTGCAAAAGCCTGTCAGAATTTACCAGTTTTCAGAGCACCTGTGTGTTCTGTTTCCCTGCTGGAATAGAAAGAATTCACATCACTGCCGATTTTGCCCTATGGATCTGTACACTCGTCCCGCTCATGCTGCCGATTATGACTGGCTGCTTGATCTGCACCATACCGTTTACCGGGAATTAATCATTGAGGAATTTGGTTACTGGGATGACGATGAGGAACTCGGCCTGTTTCTGGAAGCATGGGAGACAAAAAATATCGAAGTCATCATGAAGCAGGGCGAAGCGGTGGGCATGTTTATCGTTCGTGCGCAGGAAGATTGCCTGTGGCTGGATGAGATTCAGATCAATCCGCAATACCAGAACCAGGGTATAGGCAGTGCGATTATTGCCCGGCTGATCGTCAGAGCGCGCAAGCTGGATATGCCGCTGCGTCTTCGTGTGTTACACGCCAATAAAGGCGCGTACGGTTTGTACCACAGACTGGGGTTTCGGCAAATCAGCCGGATGGAACATCATGTCGTGCTGGAAATACAATAGTGTCTTTTGGCAGCGTGCAGGCGGGTAATGCGTATGCGGCGGCAGCGCGAAAGACTGATCATGGATACGAGGTTGCGGTGATGCCATGAAAAAACCGGTCAGTCGTGTTCTGGTGATCAATGATGAGAAGCTCATATTGAAAGCATTCGTCAAAGGATTGAATGCGGCGGCTAAATCCATTGAAAATCCTTTTGGCATTGTTTTTACCGGCGCTACAACGGCATGTGAAGCGCTGACGTCGATCGAACAGGATGGCGATATCCAGGCGCTGGTGGTTGACGACAAGCTTTATACGCTGGACAGCGAAAACGGGCATGCGCGTCATCTTCAGATGACCGCGCTGGAATTGATACAGAAAATTTCCCTGATGCGGCCCGAGTTGAACATTTATGTGCTGATCGCACAGGAGCGCGAAGGTGAAGTGGTCGACGCGCTTTTTTCCGAAGCCGTGGATGGCTATTTCTATCGTGAAGAACAGGATTATCGCGGCATCTACCGCATTCTCAACGCCCAGATCCAGGAAAAAGCGCGCACGCCTTTTTACGATCAACTGAAGCATTATGTACTGATGGCCAAGGATGCCTGGCACACACCGGGGCATTCTTCCGGTGATTCCCTGCGTGACAGTCCCTGGGTCAGCGATTTTTACGAGTTTATCGGCGAGCATATCTTTCGTGCGGATTTGTCGGTATCCGTGCCGATGCTGGATTCGCTGATGGGGCCCACCGGCGTGATTGCGGAAGCGCAGAAACTGGCGGCGCGGGCATTCGGTGCGCGGCGCACCTTTTTTGCGACCAACGGTACTTCAACCGCCAACAAGGTGATTTTCCAGACATTGCTGGCACCGGGTAACAAGCTGCTGCTTGACCGCAACTGTCACAAATCGGTGCATCATGGTGTCATCCTGTCGGGCGCGCACCCGGTCTATCTGAATTCTTCGGTCAACAAAAAATTCAATATTTACGGCCCCGTGCCCAAGCAGACGTTATTCAAGGCGATTGAAGAACATGGCGATGCACAGGCGCTGATCCTGACCAGCTGTACGTATGACGGACTACGTTACGATCTGCCGCCGATTATTCAGGCAGCCCATGCCAGGGGCATCAAGGTGATCATTGATGAAGCCTGGTACGGGTTTGCCCGTTTTCATCCGGCTTTTCGTCCCACTGCGCTGGAGGCGGGCGCTGATTATGCGACTCAGAGTACGCACAAAGTGCTGTCGGCTTTTTCCCAGTCCAGCATGATTCATGTCAACGATCCGGACTTCAATGCGCATCTGTTCCGTGAAAATTTCAATATGCATACGTCCACCAGTCCGCAGTACAGTATGATTGCGAGCCTGGACGTGGCGCGCAAACAGGCTGTGCTGGAAGGCTATAAGCTGCTGGCGCGCACGCTGGAGTTATCCGGGGAATTGCGCGCGCAGATTAATTCCACCGGCATGTTTCAGGTGCTGGAGCTTGCCGATCTGTTGCCGGACGAATTACGGGACGACAATATCCAGCTCGATCCAACGAAAGTGACTGTGGATATCTCGCGCTGCGGACTGACGGTGGAAGAGCTGATTCAGGAACTGTTTGAGCACTATAACATTCAAGTGGAGAAATCGACGTTTAACACGCTGACATTATTACTCACGATCGGGAGCACGCGCAGCAAGGTTTCACGGCTGTACGATGCACTGATGCGTATCGCGCGCAAAAATCGTGCGCCGCGCCGCATTTACCGGACAGTCGAAATACCACGCTTCACAGCGCTTAACTATCTGCCGCGCGATGCTTTTTATTGTGGTGGCGAACTGGTGCCGCTGCTGGATGAAAAAGACAGCGTGAATCCGGATCTGAATGGCCGGATCTGCGCGGATCAGATCACGCCGTACCCCCCGGGGATTCCGGTGCTGGTTCCTGGTCAGGTCGTTACGCATGAGATAACGCATTATCTGGTCGGCATGTTGCATTCGCAGAAACGTATAGAAGTGCATGGTATTGTTTATGATGGTTATCTGCCCTGCATCCGGCTGTTGACCGCAGAGGAAGAAAAAAGCCTGAAAAGACTGGTTTAATACCCATCAGCCGGATGACTGCGCAGCGGGTTCTTCGAGATAACAAAACAAGAGAATAACAACATGATCGTTAAAGAAAAGGTTGCCTGGCCGCGGCTTCTGTTCTATTTCAGGGGAACCAGCCTGGAAAGAACCTGGCCGCGCGTCATGATCGTGACGGTTGTATCCGTGATCGTGACTTATGTGGAACTGTACTATAACATCGAGAATTACACGCTGACGACAACGCCGTTTACGCTGATCGGTATCGCGCTGGGCATTTTTCTGGGCTTCCGCAACAACGCGGCCTATGATCGGTTCTGGGAAGGGCGCAAACTGTGGGGGGCACTGGTCAATACCGCGCGTACGCTAGCGCGCCAGGCGTATTCCCTGATTGATACAAAGCATGATGACAGGGCGTTACAGGATTTCCGGGAAATTTTTGTCCGCCGCGTGATTGCTTTTGTGCATGCCGTGCGTTGCCATTTGCGCCACGAGGATCCGGCAGCGGATATTCAGAAGTTTCTGCCACCCGAGGATTGTTCGGCTGTTCTCGCATCTACCCACCGCCCGTTAACCATTCTGCAGCAGCTGGGCCGCGATCTGGCCAATGCGCGTAATCAGGGCTGGCTGCATGAACTGAATCTTCCGTTTATCGATGCGCAACTGGTCGAACTGTCCAATATTCTCGGCGCGTGCGAACGTATCAACAATACGCCGATTCCATTCACGTATAGCATATTGATTCATCGCATCGTTGCCGTGTATTGTTTTTTTCTGCCGTTCGGTCTGGTTGAAATCAGCGGTGTCCTGACACCGATTGTTGTACTGTTCATTTCCTACGCATTTTTTGAGCTCGACGCGATCGGTGACGAAATTGAAAATCCTTTTGGCAAGGATCCCAATGATCTGCCGTTATCCACAATCTCACGCACAATCGAGATTAATCTGCTGGAGCTGATTAACAGCCCGGAAAGGCCGGAACCGCTCAAGCCCAAGGATAATATTCTGTTATGATGACGGACAGGACTGGAAATCGGACAGTTGAATTGTACATGGCCAGAAGTGTGCAGTACGTGCAAGAAGAGTCGATAAGCTGAGCGCGGCTGCGAAAGGCAGTGTTCAACCGGAATCCGCCATACCATGTTCCTGCTAGATTTAACCGGATAGATAAGGAGTTAAAACGATGCGTAGTCTTTTGATTGTGATAATGACAGGATTTGTTTTTCCCGCATGGGGCTGCAACAGCACGTTGCTTGATCAGAATTTCCGCAAACTGGCGCAGACCGATACGGTGAATTTATGCGCGGCCTATTCCGGCAAAGTACTGCTGGTGGTGAATACCGCGAGTAAATGCGGTTACACACCGCAATATGAAGGACTGGAACAGCTCCACCAGAAATACGAACAACAGGGATTGGTCGTGCTCGGGTTTCCATCCAATGACTTCATGGGGCAGGAACCGGGTGCTGAGGCCGAAATTCAGGATTTCTGCCGTCTGAATTATGGCGTGCAATTTCCGATGTTTGAGAAAATCGCTGTGAAGAATGCGCAAGCGCATCCTTTCTATGTTCATCTGGCTGAATTGTCGGGCACCTATCCGACCTGGAATTTCCATAAATATCTGATTGGCCGCGACGGCAAGCTGATCACGCAATTCAGCCCGCGTACCACGCCGTTTGATCCGGCTATCGTAACGGCCATCGAACAGGCGTTAAAGCTATAAACGATAAATAATCCGGTATTTTGCCGGATTACCCGATTCTGCGCCATGTGTGTGTTGGAGGCGCGGTAAAATCAGTGTGCATGCTCGCCGGGCGGCGGCATGATTTCATCTTCCGCGTTCAGCATACTGAGTTGTTGCGTCAACGCGTTGATATTCTGATAGCCGAATCCTTCAAATTGAGCATTCCAGCGGGCGCGCAGGTATCCAAAACGGTCAATGATGAATTCAATGTGCTCGGGTTTGAGGCCCGGGCCGTTCAGATCCGGCACTGTTCTGACACGGCGGTAGAGCTTGTAGGTGTCGCTGATTTCCGACCAGCCGTCGGTGACGACCGGGAACGGGACAAGTTCGCTGACAGCCTGCGATTCCTGTTCGCTGAGCTGTTGCATCGGGACTGCCAGAATAACCGTGTTGTATTCGCTGTGGATACGGTCATAGGTATGTTTGAGCTGAAGCAGGCGCGGTTGGGACTGTGGCCAGGTAAATAACACCAGAACCACGTTCCGGTTGTAGCGGAAGTCCTTCAGATCGCCGCTCGAACCGTCATTGGCGGAATAATAGAACACAGGCGCGCCGACCGCGGGCATTTCCGGAACAATCATGCTGCCGAGCAGGCGCGCATCAAAGCCGCGCGATAAGGTATGCAGAAAATTGACGATGTCCCAGATAGCTTCTTCGCTCAGCCTGTCGCCGAAACCGGGCATGTGGGTGTCAGGAATACCGTAAGTGATCTGGTGATAAACATTGCCCACCGTATGCCGGGCCGTATGCGGTTCGGTCAGCAGATCGGCTGGCGGTGTGGACAGGGTGTCGGCCAGTCTGCCGTTGCCTTTACCTTGCGGACCGTGACAATCGGCACAGTGCAGGGTAAACAGCTGCGCGCCATGCGCTATCGAAATGGCGTCAAGCGGAACTTCGGGTTTTAGATAGGTTTCAGGGTACGCCTCAATCGTGATCGGCGGCAGTGCGATAGCCATCGCAGTGACCGCCAGCGCGCCGGGTGCCATAACGGCTTTTTTCCAATGCCAGTCATACTTCAGACTGAACCAGACCACAAAGATGGCCGCACAAAACAGCGCGGTGCCCAGCCAGAACATGGCCTCGACGCCGGTTTTTTCCCAGTTTGCATCAATCGAGAAACGGAATGGAAAAGGCCAGTTATCGATCATTGTGTGTTTTCCTGGCAGTGTACTGGCCAGGAGGGTTGCGAGCAGGATCAACAATAGCGCGAGTAAAAATTCTATGCGTACCCATTTTCCGAGATGCAGACTGCTCCCGGTGGCGCGGTGATCACCGGAGCGATCGGGGTCAGCGCTTTGCGCCAGCAGGGGAAGCCATTTGTTCCGCGCCTTGTAGGCAATGATCAGAATAGCCGCGAGCAAAGTTATTTTGAGCGTGAGCAACCCGCCATAAGCGCTTGCGGCCAGTGTGTGATAGTAATTGCCGATCATGCGATCGGTCACGATTACGCCCGTTACTATGAGCAGCAGCATGACCGGCAGCGCGATGGTTGAAAAAGTTTCCAGGCTTGAGGTGTTGGTGAAGCGTTTGTCTTTGTCGGTTTCACGATGATTGCAGGAGAGGATCAGCAGAAATACCGGCAATGCGCCAAACCACATTCCCGCGAACAGAAGGTGCAGCACAAAGGGTGTAATGGCCTCAAACGACATCTCGTCCGCACTTGAATGACTGACGAAAGCGCCGGCAACAAGCGGCAAAGCGGCTGTAAAAGCCAGAAACGCGTAGCGGCTGCGCGAACGTGTTCTGCATAAGGTATAAATGACAACCGCAAACAAAAACACGGCCAGCAGAATACGGATCAACGCAATCTTACCGACCTGGGCATGATGAATGAACTGCAACCAGGCTTTAGGCGCCCAGGCATTGGCTTCACTGCCTGTCGCGCTGCCCGTTGTCGTGGCCAGCAGGCCGGTCAGTCCACACACAATCAGAATCGCGAGCCACGGAAACATTTTTTCTACCCGGGATACCCACGATGCTTCGGATAAAACCTTCCGCGATCCGGTAACGATCAGAAAAAAGCTGCTGCCAAACAGGATCAGATTTGCGGTCAATTGTGACCAGTGTGCAAAATTAGAAATGATATCAAGCATAATCAATACAATAGGCCGTTGATGGTTCAGCTGCAAATTATGCGGCTGAACATACGAATTTCAGAGGAACCCTGAAGCCGGAATGCGTGACATTTTACCGTGCGCGGAGGGATATTCAAGTGAACGGATCTATTTATGTTACTTGAATGGTCTGTGGTGCAGCATTCATTCTTGAGTCGTACCCGTTTATAATGTGCGGGTTTCAGTTTCCTGAATGGATACCCTTATTTATGAGTGAGTCGATACATCTGGTTTGTCCGCAGTGTGAAGCGATTAACCGTATTCCGTCCGCCCGGCTGCGCGATAGGCCGAAGTGCGGCAAGTGCCATCAGCCGCTGTTTAGCGGCCAGCCGGTGGAATTGACGGCGTCCGCTTTTCAGAAGCATATTCAGCATAATGACATTCCGGTACTCGTTGATTTCTGGGCACCGTGGTGTGGGCCGTGCAAAATGATGGCGCCGCAGTTTGCGCAGGCGGCGATGCAACTCGAACCCCGCGTGCGGCTCGTGAAAGTCAATACCGATGTTGAACAGAGGCTTGGTGCGCAGTATGGCATCCGCAGCATTCCGACGCTGATGCTGTTTCAGGATGGCCGTGAGGCGGCGCGGCAGCCGGGCGCCATGAACGCTGCGGATATTGTGCGGTGGGTATCCGGTAAAATAGTTTAATCGGCTACGTCAAATCCGGCATCGCTGATCGCTGCCTTTAGCCGATCAATGCCGGTGTGGGCCGGGTCATGCTGTATCACTGCCTCAGCGTTTTCGAGCGATACATCAACCTGACCGATGCCCGGCAGTTTTTCAAGTACGGTTTTGATGCTGTTGACACATCCGCCACAGGTCATGCCCTGGATTTTAAGGGTAGTTGTCTGCATTCGGTATTTTCCTTTCTGTATATTTATTGATTGGGGTGCCAGCG
>CAZTCY010000079.1:0-12876 GCA_964612715.1 uncultured Nitrosomonas sp.
ATTACAACCAGTCTTCCCCCAGGATTCAACAAATCCACACTTTGCCGCAAAACTAACGACAGCTCCTCAAGCTCCTGATTGATAAAGATGCGTATCGCCTGAAAAGTACGCGTCGCCGGACTCTGCTGGCTTTCGCGCTTGCGCTCACGTGCACGGACGACCGCTGCAACAATCTCGGCAAGTTGTAGTGTGGTAGCAATAGGCTGCCGCGCTCTTGCCACAACAATCGCTCTTGCAATCGACCTAGCATACCGTTCTTCGCCATAATCTCTGATCACTCTCTCTAAATCTGTTTCTGAAACTGTTTCTATCCACTGCGCCGCTGTCTGCCCCTGACTTGCATCCATGCGCATGTCGAGCGGGCCTTCGGCACGAAAACTAAATCCTCTTTCTGCTTCCAGTTGTGGTGAGGAAACTCCCAAGTCCAACACGACACCATCCACTGTCTGCACGCCCATCTCTAACAATTTTTGCTGCAGCTGCGAAAAACGGCCATGCAGGATACTAAAATTCTGATTATTCAACGCAAACTTCTCTTTCCCCGCTTCAACAGCCACAGGATCTCTGTCGAATGCGACCAAACGCCCATTCCCACTCAGGCGGGACAGAATCAACCGGCTATGCCCTCCTCTTCCGAATGTTCCATCAACATAGATTCCGTCCGGTTTGATCGATAACGCATCTACAGCCTCATGAAGCAGTACGGTAACGTGATCCGGCAAATCATCACCGCCCGGTCATAGTGAAAATCCTTCCAGTTCCGGCGGCATGTCTTCTTCATTAAAAGTCAACGCATCTTCAATTTGCAGGCCCCACTGCTGCTCATCCCACAATTCGAATTTCTCCCCCTGTCCTACGAGCACAACTTCCTTGGACAAACCTGCAAAACTTCGCAAAGGCGGGGCAATCAGAATGCGACCTGCACCATCCATATCCACATCACTGGCGCTACCGATCAACAACCGCTGTAGTTTTCGCGCCTGAGGGTTCAAGCTGGGCAGACTGCTTAATTTCTGCTCAATAGGTTCCCAAACAGGCTGAGGATAAACCAGCAAACACCGCGAAGGATCAGCCGTCACAATCAGGTGTCCCGAGCACTGCTCAACCAGCTCGGCACGATACCTTGCGGGGATCGCAATTCTTCCTTTTACGTCCAAACTGAGTTGCGTTATGCCACGGAACATGCTGCTCGCTTATTTTTACAAATAAATCAATTTACCCCACTTTAAACCACTATCTACTACTTTCTTACAACTATGATCCACTTTAATAAAAAAAAAGTAAACCGTCAAGTAAAAAAATCGATAATTCTATATATATGACAAAGACTTAATAACCCCTTGGCGAACAAGAATTCTTAACAGGAAATTTTTAAATAAATAAGACAGATAGCCGATGATCTGAAAGTTACGCGAGAAGATCAGGAAAACAAATGCAGCGTGCGAGGAAGTTCGAAAGACTGTTACAATGGAAAAAGACAAATCATACGGCCAGCACCAACGGGCTTCACACCATCGAATTGCCTATGCGCAAGTAATCAAGTGACTTTGTGTGCCTTGCAATAACATTTAACGACGCCATCAAACATTGATTTTTTTAGCGTCCTACTATTTATCGAAGTGACGAATAAAAACAAACCATCTCATTTTTATTCCCTCGAAATAATACAGACCCTCCAATAACCGACGCAAACCTCATAAAGTATTCAGCAAATCATGTCAGTAAAATCCGTACACGAAAGTGCAATCATAGTTGTCGGTATGCGTTGGTGCGACCGGCTGCTTGGTCTGGTAAGCATGGTGATACTGGCCCGACTGCTTGTACCCGCAGATTTCGGAATTATCGTAATGGCGAGTCTAATCGTCGGGCTGATTGATGTCTTGCTCGATATTGGTGTAAGCACTGCATTGATTCATAATCAAAAAGCGGACTCCGAAGACTACAATACCGCATGGACATTAAGACTCATTCAATCCTGCCTTACAGGCATCATCATTTTTGTCTGCGCACCATTTGTTGCGGACTTCTACGGCAATCACCTCGTAATTGATGTATTGCGGGTAATGGCACTCAGTGTAGTCATTGCCGGTTTTGAAAATATTGGTGTCGTCACATTCCAGAAAAACATGGAATTCGGTCAGGACTTCAAATTCTTTTTCTACAAACGCATCACAGGTTTTGCCGTAACGCTAACTTTCGCTTTCATATTGCATAACTATTGGGCGATGGTTATCGGCTCGCTCAGTAATCGTATCACAGGCGTAATTCTGAGTTACCGCATGCACTCACATCGGCCAAAGCTGACGCTGACACGCACCACGGAAATATGGTCTTTCTCAAAATGGGTGCTATTGCGCAACATCATTGCCTATTTAGATACGCAGATCGACAAATTCCTGATTGGCAGCCGCTCCGATGAAAAAGTGCTTGGCACTTATTCTGTAGCACAGGATGTTGCAGCAATGCCAACCACAGAGCTGCTCATGCCGCTGGGACGCGTCCTCTTCCCGGCCTTTGCTCAAAAGCGTGATGACATCGAATCATTTGCCCGCAGTTTGTCAACCGCGATTGGCGTGCTTTCCTTAGTTGCCATGCCGGCATGTATCGGTCTGGTTCTGACAGCAGAAGACGCCGTTATAATCCTGCTCGGCGTTAACTGGGTAGAAGCCGTACCTTTGATACAGATTATGGCCATATCGAATCTCATTTTCTCACTGACGCATTCGGGCGTCTATGCGCTACTGGCAATCGGAAAGGTTCGTTTTTTGGCTATTCTGGCCGGATTACAGATCGCATTCTTCCTAATTGTAGCAATCCTGTTTTTTCCGCAATCAAATGCAACAGAAATCGCAACAATTCGTGTCCTGACAGTGTGCTTTGGTTCTATTTTCATTATCAGCGTTGTTATTCTTCAAATTCAGGCTTTCAATATCAAGGATTATTTTGCCCCCATTTTCAGGCCGCTGTCAGCCACAGGATGCATGGCCTTGGTTTTAATTCAATTAAACCCTGTGTTAAGCGATTTGATACCATTTGTCCGGATATTGATAGAAATCCTGGTCGGCTTCATAATCTATACCACATGCGTCGTCTCTCTATGGCTATTACAGGGCCGGCCTGAAGGTGCAGAAACCTATTTGATCAAAAATTTTGCGCACAAATTCAAAAAATTAAGACGTTCTTAAAACATTTCGCGATCAGAATATATATAAAATCCTGCAACAACCCTTTTATCATGGTATGATAGCGAGGTTTTACTGTTTACACATCATTGGTGCACTCGTATTCCTCTAGTAACAGCATTCGATTATCTCACCAGAACCTCGCACAATCCTTCACGCACACGTGATTAAAAAACGATAATCGGTAGCTTTTTTCTACGTTATTTTTTGCACTATTTCTGCTGAACAATCCAGCTCCTTTAAACTCGTTTAGGAATCACCGTGTCATTTGAAAATCTCAATTTGCATCCTTTAATTATTAAAGCCGTTCACGAAGCCGGTTATATCACACCGACACCGATACAACAACAGGCCATACCGGAGCTTATTTCCGGCACCGATATCATCGCTTCAGCACAAACCGGCACCGGCAAAACGGCAGCTTTTATGCTCCCTGCGCTGCATCATTTAATCACGCCCAGCAAAACAAACAGCCGCGGGCCGCGTATTCTGGTTTTAACACCAACACGCGAATTGGCCGATCAAGTATCCAGCGCCGCCAAAAAATATGGCAAATACACCCCTCGCACGAAGGTTATCAGCATTCTCGGCGGCATGCCCTATCCATTGCAAAACAAATTGTTATCACAGCCAGTCGATATTCTGGTCGCCACGCCAGGACGGCTGATCGACCATATCCAACGCGGACGCATTGACTTTTCCCGCTTGCAGACGCTGATCCTGGATGAAGCGGACAGAATGCTTGACATGGGATTTCTGGCGGATATCAAACAAATTGTATCGAGCCTACCACAAACCAGACAGACTGTTTTGTTCTCCGCAACACTGGATCCGGCTATCGAGAAAGTTGCCGCACAATTGCTCAACGCCCCCAAACGGATACAAATAGCAGACCGCCAGACAAGACTTGATCATATCGAACAACGTCTGCATTATGTGGACGACCTCACGCACAAAAACAGACTTCTGGATCATGTTTTACGTGACACCGGATTAAAACAAGCGATTGTGTTCACAGCTACAAAACGTAATGCCGATATTATTGCAGACAATTTATACGCAGGTGGACACACAGCCGCGGCGCTGCACGGCGATATGAATCAGCGCGAACGCAATCGGACACTGACAAAACTCAGAAAGGGCGATCTGCGCATATTAGTGGCTACCGATGTTGCCGCCAGAGGCATTGATATTTCCGACATTACGCATGTCATCAATTTTGATTTACCCAAATTCGCCGAAGACTACGTACACCGTATCGGTCGCACGGGACGCGCCGGTGCAGCCGGTATTGCTGTTTCTTTCGCTTCCAGCAAAGACAATGTCCATTTAAAGCGTATTGAGAGCTATACAGGACACCCCATAGCTTCACACATCATTCCCGGTCTTGAACCGCGTAGCAAAACCAGTAGTCGGCATAATGACGGCATCAAAAAAAACAATACCCCGGCACACCGCAAAGGCAAGCGACCGATCAGTACTCTGGATAAACGGCGAAACGTTAATCCACATTTCGCACGTGCACCCAAAGTAACACGATCAACTGCGAATAGAAGCGGCTTAGGAAAATAATGTCATAGCAAACGGACCTGTACTACATTTTAGTTTTTTTCTTTACTGTCCAGAATGGTTTCAAAACCGGCAATTCAGAAGTAATCACGTTCTGACGCACGCACCTGAAAGTCAGCATCACCATCTTCCAGGCACTCATCCAGATTCGCCGCGCGGATTGGCATTGCCGCCAACCGGGGCGAGCGGCCTGGGTGTACTCACTGACCCGGGATTCGGCACAAAGACCATAAAAAGACATTCATTATTCACACAGTGAATGCTGACAAGCTGCGAGGAATCCGGGTTTCCTCACCCAGATATGGAGGAAGCACCGCAGACTGACTGACAACAACTCAAACCGGTTGCCCGCCGGTTTTCCAATCAGCTACTATGTTCTTGACAATCTGCAATCTGTAGTGGTTTTTCGTGCATTCAGTTTGTTCTGTATGCAGACCGCCATAAATGGAATACTTACGATACGCAGCTAAAACAAAGCGGGTTTGACAACCACCAGAATCACAACCGCAAATAAAATCAGCACCGGAAATTCATTAAAGAAACGATAGAAAACATGGCCGTGTTGATTCGTATCATACTTAAATGCCAATACAAATTTACCGCAGTAATAATGGTATATGATGAGTATCGCTACCAGTGCCAGCTTGGCATAAAGCCAATTCCCCGAAAAACCGTACCCCAGCCATAACCACACGCCGAAAACAACTGTCAGTACCGCGCCCGGCGTCATAATGCCATAAAACAGCTTGCGCTCCATGACTTTGAAACGTTCTTTCCCCGGCGTATCCTCACACATCGCATGATAAACAAACAAGCGCGGCAGGTAAAACAATCCGGCGAACCAGGTGACCATAAAGATAATATGCAGCGACTTTATCCAGAGCATTGTCGTTTTCGTCTTTGAGTGTTGTTATGATTTCCAATAATTCGTTAAATAATCATGTTTTGACCCATCAATCCCGCAGCGCAAAACCGACCTTAATCGTAACCTGCCAGTGTCTGATTTTCCCTTCTTCAATGTGTCCGCGGGTTTCAATTACCTCAAACCAGCGCATACCCTGAACCGTTTTTGCTGCACGCGCTACGGCGTTCTCAATTGCATTCTGCATACTGGTCGTCGATGAACCAGTAAGCTCCATGATTTTATAAATATGATCCGACATTTCCCACCCTTTTTTACAGTATACCTAAATTGAGGACCTATTAAACCGGCGTACACCCCGAAATCCGTCCCATATGGGATCAATCAGTATAAATCGAAAAAACGGTTGTATGCTAGAATCTGATCAATAATTAGACGAGCCCGGCAGAATTGCCGGTAATAATCACAATGTGTTTTTCAGCGGGAGCAAGTTTTGTCGTCGGCAGTAGTCTTTTGATAGGCAGCGCAGCGATTATCGGGAAAGTTAAAGAAAGAAAAGACTATCTCGTTGCATTGATTCCATTTATTTTTGCCGCACAACAAATCATTGAAGGATTGTTGTGGATTTCACTGGCACACAATAATCCGCTCATGCAATTCTGGCTCGGCAATCTGTATGGCGTTTTTGTCGGTATTGTATGGCCGTTGTATGTGCCATTGGCACTCTACTTTACAGAAACAAGCGGCCACAGAAAAAAATCGATAGGATTGACTGGCATTGCGGGATTTGTATTGAGCATCTACACGGTTATCGAATTGGTGAATCAGCCTATAACTGTAGAAATTATCGATCAGCATATTTATTACGCGCATAATGTACCTGCTTATCCGCTGATTATCCTGCTCTATCTGCTGGCCACATGCGCGCCTTTTATTCTCTCAAGCTACAGAAACCTGCGCTTGACAGGATATGTCATCACTATCGGTTTTTGTGTGGCATTTTTCATTTACGCGGCAACTTTTGCCTCTGTATGGTGTTTCTTTGCTGCAGTTGCCAGCATTTTAATTTTTCTCCATTTTGCAGAAAGCATGCAAAAATCACTTTCCTTATTTGAGAGGAAATGAACAAGCATCCATAAGATCCAATCCGTAAGTCACATTTGTCATGAAATCACGAAATAAATTTCTATATCCTTTGTTTATCATTTTATTGAGTTCATCAATAGTTCTCTTATCAACAACTCCTGCTGAAGCAAACAAATCGGTTTACGGCTATCTGGAGCCTGTAACATTGATCGCACAACAGGTCACCCTGACAGCCAAACTGGACACAGGCGCCGAAACAGCTTCAATTTCAGCAAAAAATATACTGCTTTACGAAATAGATGGACAGGAATACGCAAACTTCACCATCTCGCATCCCGAACTGGAACAACCTGTTCACTACAATTTACCGATTGTGCGACACGCCAAAATAAAGAAACGCGCGGGTGAGCATACTCAAGAAAACAGGCATCATTCCCGCCCGGTTGTCAATATGCTCATCCATTTTGACGGAAAACCGCACCATATTATGGTCAACCTGATTGATCGTTCCCATTTTTCGACGCCAATGCTGCTCGGCAGAAAAGCTTTAAAAAAACTAAATGCTGTTGTTGACAGCACCAAGAAAAATACATTGCTGCAAAAAACTGACAGCTAGAAAACCGGATACAAGTCACAAAAAAGACGGGAACATGCCCGTCTTAGTATCTGCAAGAACACACTCAGTTACAGCGCGGCTGAATCATTCCCTTTCAAGACAACGTTTGATCCATCGGCTGGTTAATTTTTCCTGCACACCATTTTGCCGCAGACGTGACGCCAATCCGGCGAAATCGACCCGATCCAGCGACTGATCCTGATTGAAGCAGGAGAATACATAAGTCACTTCACCGGTCTGCGGGTCTTTATGCGGTTGCAGACATTGCGCACAAATTTCTTTCATCATGCATTGCATCGGCGAATTGATCGAACCTATCGCAAAATGTCCGGCTTTCAGATACGGTTTTAACCGATCATGCCGCGCCGCGCCCACCGCGGCCATCATACGATCGGAACCGATTGCAATGATACGATCGGCCTCAACCATCGGAACAGGCTGGTCGCCCAGCTGGCCGCTGCCATAGGCGGCCATCGCTTCAACAATATTGCCGACGAATTGTTTATCGCCAGGTCTGTCCGGTTGAAATCCCGGCGCTTCATCGCAGCACCAGATAACCGTATCAGCTGCCGCTTCGATCTCCGCCACTTTGTAACGGTCAACCCGCTTCTTGTATCCGGCAAAGTAGAGCACTCTGGATCCCGCAGCACGCGCTGCCGCACCGATGGAAAAAAGCACCGCATTACCCAGGCCGCCACCAACCAGAATGACCGTTTCTCCGGCTTCAATTTCAGTTGGCGTACCTGTTGGTCCCATTAAGATAACCGGCTCGCCCGGTTTCAGCAAAGTGCATAAATCCGCGGAACCGCCCATTTCCAACGCGATCAGTGACACCAATCCTTGCGAAATATCAACTGAAGCGCCGGTTAATGCAATGCCTTCCATGGCCAATCGCGTATCATTGACTACAGGCGCAAGCGATGCGTAATTCTGGAACCGGTAAAACTGTCCCGGATGAAAACGTTTCGCAGCCAAAGGCGCATGCACCACCACCTCAACAATATTCGGCGTCAACCGCTCCACTTTATGTACTGTCGGCCGCAGTTGCTGATTGAATACCGAGAAAAACTGCTCTGCCGTTTTCTCAGAAAACGGTTGAATCGTCCCGAGCACACGATCGACCACCGGGTATCCCTGCTTGGCACTGGACATGGCTTTTACGACATTTCCCGAGTACGAAGGATGCAGATCGCCAAAGAAGCTGATGAAACGACCGTCCTGCGCGTCTTTGTAATAACTCAGCAATACCGAGGCTGTGCCGGATTTTGGATTCCCATAGGCGGGTTTAACAGGTCTGCCTTCTTCATCGCATGCTGAAAAATAACGGCCATCGAGTCTGTAAGTATTTTCATCTTCCCTTGCCAGCACCGTATTGGGCTGCGTCCCGGCCGCAACGAGCAATGCCCGTGCAGGTAATTCTACTTCTGCGGCTGCATTCCAGTTTCCCGCATCATCACGCTTTTGCACCATAAAATGGACAGATTGCACATGATCCCATTGATCGACATTAACACGGCTCGGCGTTAATCCTTCGGCGAACCAAATGCCTTCTTCCAGGGCTTTTTCGACTTCCTCATGATTCAGCGTATAGGATGGGCTGTCGGTTAAACGTTTGCGATAGGCTATCATCGCCCCCCCCCAGGACTGCAACAATGACAGAATATCCGCTTCGCGCGCTTCGCTTTCGGCGGCTGCGCGTTCAGCGCGAATAGCACGCGCATGCCCCAGAAACTCGTCAGCGATTTCGGCTTCCTCCGCATCCCAGATCGCGCGAATCGCAGCTTCTCCCTGAATGGCAGATAGCAGTTCGTAGCGCTGCAGGAATTTTTCAACCTGTATCGGATAATAGGCCAGCGCCTCAGTTGCAGTATCAATCGCGGTCAAACCACCGCCTATCACGATCACCGGCAAACGCAGCTGCATATTGGCGATGGAATCCCGCTGCGCGGCACCGCTGAGCTGCAACGCCATCAGAAAATCAGAAGCGGCACGCACGCCGCGCGCCAGACCGTTCGGTAAATCCAGCACCGTCGGCTTGCCCGCGCCCGCCGCGAGTGCAACATGATCAAAGCCCATCGCAAATGCATCATCCGTTGTCAGCGTGCCGCCAAAACGGACGCCGCCAAACAGTGCGAACTGATCCCTGCGTTCCAGCAACAATCTGATCAGTTTAAGAAAATTTTTATTCCAGCGTACCGTAATGCCATACTCAGCCACACCGCCAAAACCACCAGGCATGCGCTCATCCAGATTCTCTTCCAGATCGCTGGCATTATAAATTGCTTCAAACGGTACACGCTTGCCGCTCATATCGACACCGGAAAAATGTTCCGGTAAAGGCTCTACCTTGAGTCCATCAATGCCGACTACGGTATGCCCTTCATTCATCAGATGATGCGCCAGCGTATATCCTGCAGGTCCCATGCCAACGACAAGCACCTTCTTGCCTGATAGTGGCTTGGGTACGGGCCGTTTCAGATTCAACGGGTTCCAGCGCGTCAGCAAACTATAAATTTCATAACCCCAGGGCAGCGCCAATACATCCTTCAAAGTACGCGTTTCAGCCTGGGGAATATCGACCGGATCCTGCTTCTGATAGATGCAGGATTTCATGCAATCATTACAGATACGATGGCCAGTGCCCGCACACATCGGATTATCCAATGTGATCATCGCCAGACTACCGACGGCCACACCCTGGGTTTTCAGTTTATGAAATTCTGAAATACGTTCTTCAAGCGGACACCCGGCCAGCAATGCACCGAGTTCGCTTTTCTTGAACGGTGCCGGCTCATCTGCGGACTTGGGTTTATCTTTCAAACCTTTTGAGCAGGAATCCTTACCCTGCTCATGGCACCAGATACAGTAATTGGCTTCATCCAAAGCACCCACCAGATCAGTGCCCTGATCGGTCAATGCAAAACCGTTACGCTGCCTCAAATGGCTCAGTCGATGCAATGGAAAACCCTTTGATTCATCTGTTTCCAGAACGAGTAAATGCTGAAAATCCAACTTGGCAGGTGATTTGAACAGAATACCGCTTTGTGTGTGCGCCTGACCATCCGGTGTTCTCAGCGCCCAGGCAGCATAGTGCATCGCTTTTTTTAATCGCACCTCATTCGCGGCCTCGTCTTCCATCCATTGTGTGACATAAGTGGCAAATACCAGCTCTGAAAATGGCGCACCAAATTCAGCAGCCAATTCTTTTTCCAAAGCCAAGCCATCAATTCCAGCCAGTTCATCCGCGCTGACTTTACTTTTTGCGCGCCGCTGAACAAATTGCCGTTTGCAGAAATAGAGCGGCGCCAGCTCATGATGCTTCGCCGACAATGCTTTGATTTCAGTCTCGATACGAAACAATTTTGCAATGAAATCATCCAGCCAGGGTGCAATTTCAATCAACAATGCTGATTCATCTTTGGGTTGCAAAACATCCGGTTGTGCACGTGCGATTTTCAGTTTTCCGCACAGCGACGCATCACCTTCATTGAGATAATCGAGGAATGCCTGGTCCAGCTTGAGTAAACCATCACGCCGGTATAAGTCGGACACAGTCATATTGAATTGGAAATCGGGGACCCGAACCGTTAATTGATTAAGGGATGTTGAATCCAAAGTTGTCATAAATTAAATAAGATTTATCTTACGAAAATAAAAGGATTATAGGATCACGAATTCGTGAAAGAACGGACAATTCTCCAGTCGCACGGTAAAGCCTGGATTTAGTTCTCTGGAGCGCAGATCATGCCAGCCGCAACGGTATTATTGCTGCTTTCATCGATCACAATAAAGCAGCCTGTCGCTCTGTTCCGTAAATAATCATCACATACGAGCGGCTGCTGAACTTTAATGCCGACATGTGCAATATCATTCATCTTCAATTGTTCAGTCGGTTCATGTTGCATAGTGTTGACGTCGACACGATAATCAATCCTGCCAATCCCTGCTTTGACAACCCGGGTCGTATGTTTAATCAGATACTTGCGCGCAGAATCAAGCGGCTGTTCCGATAACCAGCATAACATTGCATCAAACCCCTTGGTGACCTGCGGAATATCCCCGGTTTTTACCAGCATATCGCCACGCGAAATATCAAGATGATCTTCAATGGTCAGCGTAACCGATTGCGGCGCATCCGCTTCATTAATATTACCTTCGTACAAAACAATTTCCTTGATACGCGAGTTTAATCCTGAGGGCAATACAGTCACTGCATCACCAATACGGACAGAACCGGATTCGATTCGCCCCATGTATCCTCTGAAATCATGCAGTTCTTTCGTCTGTGGGCGACAGACCCACTGCACCGGAAAACGAAAATCCTCACAGTTCACATCATGGGTAATCGAAATATTCTCCAATAGATCCATCAGTGTAGTGCCTTTATACCAATCCAACTTGTCGCCGCGTTCGACGACCATATCGCCAAGCAACGCCGACATTGGAATAAAATCGATATGATGCACATTGAGTCTTTCCGCAAAGGCAGAAAAATCCTTGCAGATATCATCGAATACAGATTGTGAATAATCAACCAGGTCCATCTTGTTAACGGCAACGACCAGATGCGGAATACCGACCAGGCTCGCCAGATACGCATGACGGCGCGATTGCGTCAAAACACCCTTACGCGCATCGATAAGAATAATTGCCAGATTGGCCGTCGAAGCCCCTGTCACCATATTTCGCGTATATTGTTCATGCCCGGGCGTATCCGCAATAATAAACTTGCGCTTGGGCGTCGCAAAATAACGGTAGGCCACATCAATGGTAATACCTTGCTCCCGCTCGGCCTGCAACCCATCAGTCAACAGCGACAAATCAACACCTTCCATGCCGCGTCTGCGTGTAGTATGCGTAATAGCATTCAGCTGATCTTCAAAAATAGATTTCGAATCATGCAGCAAACGGCCAATCAAGGTGCTTTTTCCATCATCGACACTGCCGGCAGTTATAAAACGCAACAATTCGGCCTGCTCAAACGGAATTTTTTCGACTTCTGACATTTGGATCCCTTCTGGAAATTCATTCCACCGCTATTGAATACAGTGCTTTGTTAAAAAAACAACGGACTCTCGGTTGATCGTAAGCGGTGATTTCTGAGTCAACTTTTGAATCACAAAAAACAAATCAGAAATAACCTTCTTTCTTGCGCAATTCCATCGAGGCTTCCGAGGTCTGATCGTCCATACGTGTAGCACCACGCTCTGTAATACGCGTCATCGCCGTTTCCGCAATAATGTCTTCGACAGTCGCGGCATTCGATGCCACCGGACAGGTACAACTCATATCACCTACAGTGCGAAAGCGTACAACCATTCTTTCGGCCTGTTCGCCCGATTTAGGTTGTACCAGATGAGACACTGGCAGCAACCCCGCTTCCCGCCGGATGACTTCACGTTCATGGGCAAAATAGATTTCCGGAACTTCCAGTCTCTCCCGTGCGATGTATTCCCAGACATCCAGCTCGGTCCAGTTGCTGATGGGAAAAACACGAATATTCTCACCAGGATGCGTGCGGGTATTATATAAATCCCACAATTCGGGGCGCTGATTTTTCG
>CAZTCY010000080.1:0-12873 GCA_964612715.1 uncultured Nitrosomonas sp.
GAAGTATGTGAGCATTTTGAGTTCGATTTTAACGCAGCAATGCGCCCTTCAGTGAAATCTTGAACAGGTTATGAGGAATGAAATTCTGTATTCAGGTTAACTGCATGGAAGTATTAAATGCCTGAAATTCTTCCGGTCACCCATCATGACGTAATCGGAATTTCATCTCTGGCCAGAGAAGTCTGGCTCCGACAGTATCAGGGGATACTTTCAATGGATCAGATCAATTACATGCTGGCGCAACGTTATTGCCCATCGGTGATCCATGCACAACTGGACGACGAGAAAACCTGGTGGCGGAAACTGGTTTCAGATGATGATATTATCGGGTTTTCATGCTGTATGCGTACTATGCATACAGCCGAATTAAAAATCGATAAGCTGTATATTCGACATGATCATCACCGCAAAGGCTATGGCCGAATGTTGATCGGCGATGCGATAAAGATCATGCGCGAAACTCAGTGCAATACATTGATTCTGACGGTCAATAAGCAGAATCATTCGGCGATTCATGCTTATCAGCGTTATGGATTTAAGATCATGCGCGACAGTGTGGTGGACATCGGCGGCGGTTTCTTTATGAATGATTATTTGATGGCGCTGACATTCTGATTCAGTTCTAAAATGAGAATCAAATTTACTAAAATGCATGGCCTGGGCAATGATTTTGTCGTTATCGACGCGATCAATCAGACTGTTTCGCTGAGTCGCGAGCAGATCCGCTTTATTGCTGACAGGCATTTCGGCATTGGCTGCGACCAGATTTTGCTGGTAGAAAAAGCAAACGGTGATGCCGATTTTTTCTATCGCATTTATAATGCCGATGGTGGTGAAGTTGAACAGTGTGGTAATGGTGCGCGTTGTTTCGTGCGCTATGTGCATGATCACGGTTTGACGCACAAACATCAGGTCAGCGTTGAAACAATGAGCGGTTTAATCACGCCTGTGCTGCAGAAAGATGGCAAGGTTACAGTGGATATGGGCATCCCAAAATTTGAGCCGGCCGATATCCCGTTTATTGCCGAGCGACGTGCATTGACCTATGAACTTGAAGTTCAAGGCGTGGTGGTCAGGATAAGCGCGCTGTCCATGGGTAATCCCCATGCCGTGCGCATCGTGGAAGATCTGGACGCCGCGCCCGTGTGTCGTGAAGGTGCGTTGATCGAATCGCATCCCTGTTTTCCCAAGCGGGTAAACGTCGGTTACATGCAAGTTATGGATCGTCATCATATCCGCTTGCGTGTTTTTGAGCGTGGTGCCGGAGAAACGCTGGCCTGCGGTACAGGAGCCTGCGCAGCGGTTGTCACCGGTATTCAGCAAGATCTTATGGATACACCGGTTTCGGTCAGTACGCGTGGTGGAAACCTGTCCATTAACTGGGCGGGGGAGTACACGCCGGTATTCATGACAGGTCCTGCTGTTACTGTTTTTGAAGGTGAAATAAATCTATAAGGTTATTCATATAATCCAAGGAAGAATAAATGACTCCGGAAGATGTTGCGCAGTATCTCAATGATCACCCCGATTTTTTTAATGAACATGCTGAACTGTTAGCAGACATGCGGATTCCTTATCCGCAAGAAAACAAGGTTGTTTCATTGCAGGAACGCCAGGTTATGGCAATCAGGGATAAAAACAAGATTCTGCAGGACAAAATGCTCGAATTGATCGGTTTTGGCGAAGAAAATGATGCCATTGGCGAGAAAATGCATCGATTAACCATTGCATTGCTGGCGTCACTCGATTTTGATGATTTTCTCAACAACCTTGATTACAGTTTGCGTGAAGATTTCGCGGTCCCTGACTTTGTCATGCGATTGTGGGGATTGAATCGTCAGGATCAGCATCGTGTTGAATTTACTGTCGTCAGTGAAGACATACATGCAATAGCCGAGAGCTTGAAACAGCCTTACTGTGGCAGTCATGTCGCTGATGCCGTTAAGGATTTGTTTGGTGACGCGAAAGTACATATGAAATCATTTTCCATGATTCCACTCGCGACTACGCGTACAATCGGTTTTCTGGTTCTGGCGAGTCCTGAGCTTGAGCGCTTCTATGCCGATATGGGAACGCTGCATTTGAAACGGCTCGGAGAATTGATCAGTGCTTCGATTGCCCGTTGTGATCTGGAACGGGATACGTCAGATTCACTGCAGGAACACTATTCCGATGAACGAAACATCTGAGCAGCTTGCTCAGGCATTTAGACATCATCTTGTCTATGAACGCCGCTTATCGCCGCATACCTGCAGGAATTATATCCGTGATGTCCACGTTTTGCTAAAGCGACTGGCTGAAACTGCACTCACGCAGGTTCAATCGCATCAAATCCGGTTGGTTATCGCGCAGTTACATGGCAAGGGGTTGTCCGGCCGAAGTCTGGCACGCATGTTATCTGCCTGGCGCCGCTTTTATCATTATCTGATTCGTGATTATTGTTTTCAGTATAACCCCTGTATCGGGATACGCGTCCCCCGGTCGCACAAAAAACTACCGGGCGCATTGTCTCCCGACGAAACCGCGCAGCTGCTCAATTTTTCCACACTGAGCCCACTGACAATCCGGGATCGTGCCATACTTGAGTTGTTTTATTCTTCGGGGTTACGGCTTGCCGAGCTGACCCGGTTAAAGCCCGTCGATGTCGATTTTCAGGAGGGTACGGTTCGTGTGTTGGGTAAGGGCGGTAAAGCACGTATCGTTCCGGTAGGCAGGCAGGCACTGGATGCGCTGCAAGTCTGGCTGAAGCAGCGGGAAAAAATCGCCAGGCCGGATGTGGATGCGCTTTTCCTGTCCCAACACGGAAAGGCAATCAGTTCGAGAACGGTCAGTTATCGTTTGAAAGAGCGCAGTATACAACAGGGCTTGCACCAGAATGTGCATCCTCATGTATTGCGGCATTCTTTTGCTTCTCATCTTTTACAGTCCAGCGGTGATTTGCGCGCAGTACAGGAGATGCTGGGGCATGCGCATATCACTTCAACCCAGGTTTATACGCATCTTGATTTTCAGCATCTTGCAAAAATCTATGATGCGGCGCATCCGCGTGCCAGAAAGAAATAAGGAACCACGCGGCAAATTACAACAGCAGGATTCAGCGGTAATACAGAACTTTCTAACAATATTAACCTTGTCTTATGCAGTATAATTACTAATTTGTACCCGATCTAATTAAAAATACAATGACAACTATCGTATCTGCAAGGCGTGGAAAACAGGTTGCACTTGGGGGCGACGGGCAAGTCACACTGGGTGCCATCGTAGCAAAGTCCACTGCACGAAAAGTCCGCAGGCTTTATCACGACAAGATTCTGGCTGGTTTTGCCGGTGGAACCGCTGATGCATTTACCTTATTTGAACGATTTGAAGGTAAACTTGAAGCGCATCATGGTCATCTGATGCGTTCGGCAGTGGAACTCGCCAAGGACTGGCGAACCGACCGTATTCTGCGCAGGCTCGAAGCCATGCTTGTCGTGGCCAGTGAAGAGGCTACGCTGATTATTACCGGTGCGGGCGATGTCATTGAACCGGAATACGGATTGGCCGCGATTGGCAGCGGCGGCGCATATGCGCATGCCGCTGCACGTGCTCTGCTGGAAAATACGGATTTGTCCCCTCGGGAGATCGTCAGTAAGGCACTGATCATCGCGGGGGATTTATGTATTTATACCAACCAGGATCATGTCATTGAAACGATTAACTGTTAACCGGATAGATCGTTACGCATCACACTGTTTATAAGAAAATCAAATAACTACAGCAGATAATACTATGTCCCAAATGACACCCCAGGAAATTGTCCACGAACTGGATAAACATATTATTGGGCAGAATTCGGCTAAACGTGCAGTAGCCATCGCACTCAGGAACCGCTGGCGCAGACAGCAGATTGCTGATCCCTTGCGTCAGGAAATAACGCCCAAAAATATTCTGATGATAGGTCCGACTGGTGTCGGCAAGACTGAAATTGCCCGACGGCTTGCCAAGCTGGCGGATGCGCCTTTCATCAAAATTGAGGCAACAAAATTTACCGAGGTGGGCTATGTCGGCCGCGATGTTGATTCTATCATCCGTGATCTGGTTGAAACTGCAATCAAGCAATCGCGTGAAAAAGAAACCAGAAGGAAGTTGCCGCTTGCCGAAGATGCAGCGGAAGAACGTATTCTGGATGCGCTATTGCCTGCAGCACGCGGTTTTGATTCACACGCCAACCCTGTTGCCGAGCAGGATAATTCAACGCGGCAGAAGTTTCGTAAGATGCTGCGCGAAGGCAGTCTGGATGATAAGGAAATCGATATTGAAATTACTGCGCCAAAAGCCAGTATGGAGATTTTCGCACCACCTGGAATGGAAGATCTGACTTCGCAAATTCAGGGGATGTTTCAAAGTTTTGGCGGCGAGAAAAAAAGATCGCGCCGCTTGACCATTCGGGAAGCCAAGAGATTGCTGATCGAAGAAGAAGCGGCCAAGTTGATCAATGACGAAGAACTTAAAATAAGTGCGATTCATAATGTTGAGCAGAATGGCATTGTTTTTCTTGATGAAATCGATAAGATTACCAGTCGCTCAGGACACAATTCGGGGGGCGAAATATCCCGCCAGGGCGTGCAGCGGGATTTGCTGCCTCTGGTTGAAGGTACCACCGTTTCAACCAAGTATGGCATGATCAAGACCGATCATATTCTTTTTGTCGCCAGTGGCGCATTCCATCTGACTAAACCGTCCGACCTGATTCCTGAATTACAGGGGCGTTTTCCGATCAGGGTGGAACTCGCCAGTTTGAGTGTCAGCGATTTTGAGCAGATTCTCACCAATACCGATGCCTGTCTCACACGTCAATATGAAGCCCTGCTCAAAACGGAAGGTATTGAGCTTAAATTTTCAGGTGAAGGTATTAAACGTCTGGCTGAGATTGCATTTTCAGTCAATAATAAAACCGAAAATATCGGCGCGCGGCGTCTGTACACCGTCATGGAAAGATTGCTTGAGGAAATTTCATATGATGCGCCAAAGTATAGCGGAAAAACGATAGAAATCGATGCCGCCTATGTCGATGAACGGCTTCAAGACTTGTCGCAAAGCGAAGACCTTGCGCGGTATGTGCTGTAGGGCATGCTAAAACTTCAAAGTTTTAAACAAAATGAGGCACGCACAAAAAGTAGTGACGCAACATAGGTTCGATAGGTAAGGAAACATTTTTTTGCGCGTAATAAAGTGAAAGTGTTGTGACGAAATTTGGGTTTTTAGAGATGCTCTGTAATCCGATTCAGCCTGCTTAAAAGAAAAAAGCATCCCCCCGGAAGGAGATGCTTTTAAAGAATTACCATAAGGAAAATATACAAGCGTGTTTCGATCAATATATCGAAATAATGCTTGAATATGTGTTCAGTATACCGGTGCTTCCGGCGGGCCATCTTTCAAATAACCGGTGGTTTACCCGCTTAATTCTGTTATTGCCAATTGTTTCCAATAAGCGAATCTGTCAGGAAAACCATCTTTCTGGTAATGCCAGAGATACTCAGAAGAAATCGAGCGATGCGGATCAAAAACCAGAGGGTTGCTTTGAATTGACTGTAATCGAATTTGAAAACTGATTGAATTCTGATAAATGCAGAAAGTGATGCAGTTTATCTGGGCACGGTTTACTTTACTGTCCGACAAATATTAATGAGGATGAGATTCATAGCATTAAAATTTTTTCTTGTATGGAAATATTTTTTCGTGTATCCCATATAAATCAGAGATCTCCCGCATTGCTTCGGCAGGTAATCCTGCTCGGTTGCCGTCTCGGGTATCCAGAAGAAGTTTCTCCATAAACGGATAAAACTCATCATAGCCCCAGTGTAATTCAATTTTTTGAGCTAAATGTCTGAAATGCTTATCCAGCAGTGATTCTTTATCGCCCAGCAGCGCGGAAAATTCTTTTATTGATGTTTTCAAAGCCATAATTGTCCCTGTAAAAGCGATCAATGAAATATGTGTATTCTAGCCGTCGTTCTCTTGCGCTCATTTCGTTATTAGCGGGTGTTAAGTCGTGTAAATTGTCAATTTTGACCCGTTCCCGGACGGATTGATTTACCATGGTGAACAGAATCAGACCTGCGTTATGTTTTGATAGTTGTTCTGATTAAAATTGATTTTTACCGATATTTTTGCAACAACACGTCATAACGCCAGAGACTGAACGTATACAGTAAATTATGCCTGGCTTTCAGGTAATATAATGCATTCCTGAAATTCTTGCCGCTTGTAACTGTCGCCCGGCTTATCTTCTAAAATTTTAAACAATGCGAACTCTTTTTACTTATATCATGGTTTTTCCGCGCCGCAGCGCATTTGTGCTGCTGGCGTTGCTTGTCGCAGGCGTGGCGGAAGGATTGAGTCTGACAGCATTATTGCCTTTATTATCGATTGCGGTCGGTGAATCGACCGACGATTCGGGTATCGGTAAGTTTATGGAAGAAGCGTTGCAGAAGGTAGGTGTCGAGCCGACTCTGGATATGATTCTGATTATTATTGTTGGTGGAATGTTTACTAAAGGTGTGATACTGCTGCTGGCAAACCGGCAAGTGGGATACACCGTTGCGCATGTGGCAACGGCTTTGCGCCTGAATCTGATAGAAGCGCTGCTGGCCAGCCGCTGGTCGTATTATTTGCGTCAACCTGTCGGTGCGCTGGCGAATTCTGTGGCAACCGAAGCCTATCGTGCGGCTAACGGTTTCGAACATAGCGTGGTTGTACTGGCGTTGGCCGTACAGGTACTCGTATATGCTGTAGTCGCTGTATTTATTTCATGGCAGGCAACATTAGTGTCGCTGTTTATCGGCCTGTTTGTACTGATTGTTCTGCATCGCCTGGTGCGTGCGACGCGCCGGGCGGGCGCAAAGCAGACCCAGTTGCTGCGTTATCTGTTGACCTATCTTTCAGATGTGTTGAATTCCGTAAAATCGCTCAAGGCTATGTCGCGTGATAATGTCGCCGATGCGATACTGCGCGATCAGACCGTGCAATTGGAAAAAGCCACGCGTCGCGAAGTTATGAGTCGGGCGGCGCTGATGGCACTACAGGAGCCGATTCTGGTGGCAATTACAGCAGCAGGTTTGTATCTTGCACTTGTGATTTGGGAATTGTCACTACCTGAGGTCATGGTCATGGTTTTTTTGTTGACGCGCATATTGGACCTGCTCAATAAAACGCAACGCAAATACCAACAATTGGCTGTACAGGAAAGCGCCTACTGGGCGCTGCGTAAAGCGGCGGAAGACGCTGCTGCTGCTGCTGAACGAAATTCTGGAACAGACGAACCCAGCCTGAAGCAGGGTATTGTACTTCAGAATATCAAGTTCAGTTATGGTGAAAAAACTATTTTTAAACAACTGGATCTTGAAATTCCGGTTAAAACATTTACCGCGATTACCGGGCCTTCGGGTGTTGGTAAGAGTACCTTAATCGATTTGTTGTGTGGATTGACCGAACCCAATTCGGGAGAAATTCTGATTGACGGTAAGCCGTTGTACGATATCGATCTGAGAAAATGGCGGCATATGATTGGTTATGTTTCACAAGATACTATCCTGTTGCACGATACCATTATGAATAACATATTGGTTGGCGAACCGCTGCTCACAGCGGAAGATGCGGAGCGTGCATTGCATCAGGCGGGCGCATGGGATTTTGTCAATCTATTACCAGATGGCATGCATACTATTGTCGGAGAACGCGGAGGGTTGCTATCGGGTGGGCAACGCCAGCGTATTGCGATTGCACGGGCGCTCGCACATGAACCGGTATTTTTGATCATGGACGAACCAACCAGTGCTTTGGATCCGGAGAGTGAGAAAATGATCTGCGAAACACTGCAACAATTGTCCAAACAACTGACCATTATTGCTGTATCACACCAACCTGCTGTCATCAATGCGGCAGACCGGGTGTTTATTTTATCTGAAGGAGAAGCGAAAGCACTGTCTCATGGTGCTGAAGTTTACTAATTTGGTTTATTTTTGTAATGGTGTGCTTGCCAAATTCAGGTCTAAAACGGAAATTCTGATTGAGAGGATTTTCAGTTAAAACAAGCTGTCATTATTTGGTCAATTGCAATGAAAATTTTTCAGTAGAAACATTTTTGAGGCAATTGTTTATAAGCGGCATCGCAGTTCTTCATAACCTCCGGTATTTTTTTAGCCGTGAAAAAGATCGTTCCACAACCCGACACTTCAGTATCACTTCAAAAAAAGATGTAAAACTGCATTGAATACGTAAAAAAATCAATTCTATGCGGCTCTCGATTCAAATTTCGAAATAAACACAATTTCAGTTACTAAAGTCCCCGGAAAAATAACCGTAATGCTATAAGGGGTTGTGTTGTATTAGCGTTATCCAAAAACCGGTCAGAAGCTTCCTGTCATTCAAGTTGGGAATAATAAACGAAGTGTGATCATCAAGCGGTTCTAAATAGACGAAGATATCATGAAATTTCTGAAACAAAACGGATTTACACTGATTGAGCTGGTGATCTTGGTTGCCATAGTAAGTATTTTGATTACTGTAGCGTACCCATCGTATACGCAATACGCGATCAAAGCCAGTCGTGCAGCTGCACAGTCAGAAATGATGGCGATTGCAGATCGTCAACAGCAATTCCTGCTTATAAACAGAGCGTATGCTGATAAATCCAATTTGGAAACAAATGGTTATTCTTTTCCTGCTAATGTCAGTGCCAGGTACAGCTATGCAATAGTGCTTGGAAACGGTGCGGTACCTTCTTTTACGTTAACTTTTTCACCCATCGGAGCACAAGCGGGTGACGGTGATCTGATGCTTGATAGTAGCGGTGTTAAAACGCCGATCGATAAATGGTAGCAGGCAAATACTATGAGCACTGCAATCAAAAGAATTAAAGTCAACGCTGATCTTAACCGTAGTCGTAACAATGTAATTAATGACAGATGAAAAACTTAATTGGTTTTGTAAAAGAGACGCATGAAAGCAGTAAAAAACCTTAGCGTATGTGCCGGTGTGACTCTGATTGAGTTGCTGGTTACATTGAGCGTGGCCAGTATTTTATTGGCAGTTGCTGCTCCGGGGTTCCGTGTTTTTGTACAAGATAATCGATTGGTCACACAAATTAATAGTTTTTCGTCAGCACTGATGCTCGCAAAAAGTGAAGCGCTTAAAAGGAGCAGTTCTGTAACAGTCTGTCCGAGCACGAACGGTACGAGTTGTTCTGGGAGTAAGGTTTGGTCAAATGGCTGGCTGGTTTTTGCTGATTCAAATCGAAATGGGATTGTAGAAGTTGGCGAGGAAATTATTCAAGTTGGTCCGGCATTGACGGGTGGGAACACATTATCCGGTGCTAAAACACGCATCACCTTCGATGCTCATGGTTTTTCACTCTTATTTAACGATACCATTTCTTTGTGCGACAGCAGAGGGAAGGCAGCTTCAAAAGCACTGTTTATCAGTAATCAAGGCCGTGTACGAACCGAAACAGGAGCAGGGGAATGTTCCTGAACCAAAATATGCTCGCTAAATTTCCTGATAAATTACGTGGAATAAGCATGTTGGAGGTATTAATCACCATACTGATTGTTTCGCTTGGGTTGCTAGGCATGGCTGGGTTAATAACAACCGGTATGAAAAGTAATGCGACAGCGCATTATCGTTCTGTCGCAACGAATCAGGCGCAAGATATTTCTGATCGTATGCGTGCAAATCTGTCCGGTGTGCGGGATGGTTTTTATGATGCGCTAACGGCCAGTATTCCGGCGAGTACAGATTGTATTGCTGCGGGGTGTAATGCACTCGAAATTGCGGCTTTCGATCATGCGCAATGGAACAGTGTTAACGCTACGGTGCTGCCGGGTGGCGCTGGAACTGTGACAGGGAGTCTGGTTAATGGCTTTCTGATTGTCGTGATGTGGGTCGAAAAAGAAATGGGTGGCGCTGTTGATCCACAATGTCCAAATGGTGTGGCGGCAGGTACGCGATGTTTCCTGACAAGATTTTCACCCTGAAAATGAGATAAAGCTGGTGAAGAATGTATAAGAATAATTTTTCAGGTAATCAAAAAGAACAGCGCGGTTTTACCCTGGTTGAGTTAATGATTGCTGCAACCATTAGCTTGGTCATCATGCTGGTAATAGGCACTGTTTTTGTGAGTAGTCGCCAGACTTTTCGTGTACAGGAAGATAATGCGCGTATCCAGGAAAGTGGTCGTTTCGCATTAGAGATTCTTGGCCGTAGTATTAAGCAGGCGGGGAATGCAGATGTTCCTTTTACCGGATTCAAAGTTTCTTTCTCTGGTGTTGCTATCAATGGTACTGATGGCGGCTCAGGTGTACCTGATACCTTGACAATACAATATGACGGCGTAATCGGGGACAGGGATTGTGCCGGCAATCCCGCTGCAGCGGGTACTATTATTCAGAATCACTTTAATATCGATACTGCTAATGCGCTGTTACGTTGTGCTGGTTCTATCGCTGTTGCGCCAGCTGTGCCCGGTGCACCGCCTACGGGAGTAGCGTTGGTTGAAAATGTGGAGGATCTACAGATTCTGTACGGTATTGACACTAGCGGTGATCAATCCGCGAATCAATATGTGGCGGTGCCTCCTGATTGGAACCAGGTCGTTACAGCGCGTGTTTGTGTATTAATACGTTCAGACAAAACCAACATTGCTTCTGCGGGAAACAGTTATCTGGATTGTAACAATGTTGCTGTAGCCGTTCCGTCGGATGGGCGGTTAAGACGTGCATTTTCAGCTACCTTTAATTTGCGTAACCGTATCAATGTCCTGCCATGAGAGATAATCTTTTTGTTCTGAAAAAACAATCCGGTGCAGCCTTGGTTACTGGATTGATCTTTCTGGTGATACTGACATTGCTGGGCATCTCAGCCGTGAGAACAGCCAGTATGGAAGAGCGCATGTCGGGTAATTTACGTGACCGTAATCTTGCGCTGCAAGCCGCAGAAATGGCGTTACGCTACGCAGAGCAGCATATTCGCGATAATGATCCGGCAACCAATGTGCCAACGCCCATTGATGGCCTGATCGGGTTTGATGCTGTCTGTACGGCCGGATTATGTTATTACGGTGCTGGCGTGGCAGCGCTAGGAACGCCCGATAATCCTGGCAGCGCGGCTTGGATAACCCATTGCACGCCGAATTGTCCGATCAGTTACGCGGAAGGAACGGTATTTAATGTTGATGGGGAAAGCTATACAGCGCCAGAATTGCCCGCAGGGTTGCCCGTGCCTACTTATCTGGTTGAAGGAATACGCAAAACACCACCAGGAAGTGGCGTTCATTATTACTATCGGATTACTGTCCGTGCTCAGGGTGCAAGAGCAGGGACGGTCGTTCAATTGCAGGAAATATTCCGCCCATAGGAAGAAGACAGGGTTATCTTGAGGAGTTCGTGAAGTGATGAGAAAGCATTTGATTCGTCCCAATGTGCTGATTTATTTTGTTTTGCTGCAATTGGCTGCGGTAAATCAGGTTTATGCATTGTCCCCGCTATCAAACGGTCCATTGTTTTTAGGCGGTAATATCTCTCCCAATGTCATGTTCACCTTGGATGATTCCGGTTCGATGCATTTTGAAATCATGCCACAGCACCTGATTGTCAGTGATGTGCGCTATATGTTTCCGCGTGCGACTAATGTCTATGGGGGAGGCAGCGATTATAATAATTATGTAATAGATTTTGACCAAAATAACAAATATACCGCTTCACTACGTTCCAGTCATGTGAATAAAATTTATTATGATCCATCGGTATGGTATCAACCCTGGAGTAATGCTGATGGATCGCTGATGAGTAATGCCAGCCCAACCTGTGCGCCGCACAATCCGAAAGATACCGCTAAAGGTTGTCGTAATCTGACTGTGAATAATACACAGACCGCAAACTGGATGCAGAGTAATGGTACTCGATCTGCGAGTCTGTCAAAAACGTTCTATCCGGCCGTGTATTTTAAATACAACAGTGGATCTATTGATTCGGCAAGTAGCTATACACGGGTTGAAATCAAGTCTTCGACAGCTTCTTATGCCGGCGGTCCAGGTCGCCTTGATTGTGCCGCAGTTTCTACTTGTACGTATGCGGAGGAGATTCAGAATTTTGCCAATTGGTATACGTATTATCGTTCCCGCATACTATTAGCACGTGCGGGTATAGGTAAAGCATTTGCCGCACAAGGTAATACAATGCGCGTGGGGTTTGCGACCATTAATAAAGCTGAAGCAGCAATAGACGGCGTTTCAACTAAAGTGATCGTAAAGGGTGTCAGGCAGTTTATCGGTGCCGACAGGGCGGATTTCTTCAAAAATCTTTATGAATATCCCATTCCCGCAGCGGGTACGCCACTCCGGAACTCGGTGAATCAGGTCGGAAAATATTTTCAACGCACTGATGCGAAAGGGCCGTGGAGCGAAACACCCGGGGTGAATGGCGGCGTGGAATATGAATGTCGTCAGAATTACAATATTCTGATGACAGACGGTTACTGGCATGATAGCGACGATCCTTTTCCTCCCAAGGTCAGCGACGATCCTCCTCCTCCCGATTTCGGGAATGTTGATAACACCGCGGGTTCGTTGATTACTAACCATTCTTCCCCGGCAATACCGCCTACCTATACCTATACACCTGCACTGCCCTTTGCGGATAATCACAGTAATACATTGGCTGATGTTGCAATGTATTATTGGAAAAATGATTTGCGCCCCGATTTGCCCAACAATGTGCCAACCAATACTTCAGATCCTGCATTTTGGCAGCATATGGTGACTTTCACCGTGGGTTTGGGCGTTAGCGGTGCGCTAACCGCGCTGCCATCCGGATCGGAAACATGGCCGGATCCGGG
>CAZTCY010000081.1:0-12747 GCA_964612715.1 uncultured Nitrosomonas sp.
ACCATGTTTCGTAATGAACTTGAAAATTACCTCGATCAATTGCTGGATGTATCCCATTTTCAGGATTATTGTCCAAATGGATTGCAAGTGGAAGGGCGCGAACGTATTCAGAAGATTGTCACCGGCGTCACAGCTTCGCTCGAGCTGTTGAAAACAGCTATAACCCACGAGGCTGACGCCGTCATTGTACATCATGGTTATTTCTGGCGCGGCGAGAACGCCTGTATTACCGGTATGAAGCATCGCCGTATCGCGTTGCTCATGCAACACGGGATCAATCTGTTCGCTTACCATCTGCCGCTGGATGCGCATTCGGAGCTGGGTAATAACACGCAATTGGCGAAGCGCCTTGACTTCATTGAAAACGGCCGGTTTGGCGAACAGGGTATTGTTGTCCGCGGCGTATTGAAAGAGGCCATGCCATTACGCGCACTGGGCCATAAAATTTCACAGGTTCTGGGACGGGAAGCGCAGATCATCGGCAATCCCGAGCAGTCCGTCAGACAGCTGGCATGGTGCACTGGCGCTGCTCAAGGTTATTTTGAAGCCACCATTGCACAAAACGTTGATGCGTATATTACGGGAGAAATATCTGAACAAACAGTGCATGTCGCACGCGAATCCGGTGTGGCTTTCGTTGCGGCAGGCCATCACGCGACGGAACGCTATGGTGTACTGGCATTAGGGGAGCATCTGGCGGGTAAATTCGGTATTCAGCATCAATTCGTTGATATCGACAATCCGGTATAGGCCGGGTATTTAATGCGTGTGGTTACAAGATCCTGTTATCCGGTTTTTGCCGTGCTTATTTCTTATCGTTCGTGCTTTTGATGTCATCGTCATTCTTTTTCTTTCCGGAAAACATGGTCCACCAGATGATAAAAATGAATAGGCCCAGTGCGATAGCCGCTTCGACTAATAGTATCCACCAATTATTATTGTCCATATAAAAAATTCCAGGCTTGTTGTATAGTTTGAGCTTTAGAAAACAACATACTGTAACCAATATTCCATGAAATTCCAAACTTGTTTTCTTGCGGTTCTGTTGTCGTTTATTCTTTTCGCGTGCTCTACCCAGACGACTGTTCCACCCGAAACAACCGAGCAGTCCGCTAAGCCCGCGCCGCTACAGGAACAGAAAGAACCCGCGGCGTTGTCCACGCATGTACCTGTGCAGTGGTCCGATCTGACCGGATGGGCGGAAGACGATCTGCGGCCCGCCTGGCAGGCTTTTTTGCAAAGCTGTAATGCATTGAAGAAACAACCGGTATGGCAGGAGGTCTGCATGGCGGCCTCTTTTGTGCAGGCTGACAATAATGCCGGTGTACGGCATTTTTTCGAGCGTCATTTCGTGCCTCACCGGATCATTAGCCATGATGGCAACAGCGAAGGCCTGGTGACCGGCTATTATGAACCATTGCTGCGTGGCAGCCGGAAACCGACGACACGGTATCGATATCCGCTGTATACCGCGCCGGACGAGTTGCTGATTATCGATCTTGGCGATCTGTATCCCGAACTGAAAGATCTGCGGCTGCGCGGGCGTCTGGAAGGCCGACGGGTTGTACCCTATTACAGCCGTGCGGAAATCATGGATAATCCTGCGGCCCTGAAAGGTTATGAATTACTCTGGGTGGATGATGAAGTTGAGTTGTTCTTTCTGCAGATACAGGGATCCGGAAGAATACAGCTCGATACCGGTGAGATCGTGAAAATCGGTTTTGCCGAGCAAAATGGTTATCCTTATAACTCGATCGGGCGGATTCTGGTACAGCAAGGCGAGCTGCCGCTGGAGAAAGCATCCATGCAGGGTATCAAACAATGGGGACAGCACAATCCAGACAAACTCAAATCATTGCTGCAGCAAAATGCGCGCTTCGTGTTTTTCCGTGAATTACCTGCCGATTTGAGCGGCCCCATTGGTGCGCTTGGCGTGCCGCTGACAGCCGGGCGCAGTCTTGCTATTGATCCGCGTTCGATTCCTCAGGGTGCACCCGTTTTCCTGGTGACCACCTGGCCGAATTCCAGTAAACCGCTCAATCGCCTGATGGTGGCGCAGGATACCGGAGGTGCGATTAAGGGCGGCATACGCGCCGATTTTTTCTGGGGCTATGGCCCTGAAGCCGGTAATCAGGCCGGTAAGATGAAGCAGCAAGGGAAAATGTGGGTGCTGATGCCCAATGGCTACACGGCGCCGCGACTGACTCAACAGTAATACCGCAACAGTTACGGTTATCAAAGAAGCGGTGTTTCGTCAGGCCATGCGGTATCCGGCGCGGTACCGGTACCGCCCGGCACCGGTGTATCCGGGGGATGCGGCTTCTTTCTCGGCAAATGGCCGGGGAGCCGCAGCTTTGCCAGTTTTAACAGCGGCCCGCCATGAAGGACAATCGTATCCTGCAGGGATGAACCATTACCTTCTTTGATGCTGAGATAAAATTGCAGATAATCGTTTTTTTCGACATTGTCATGGCCATCCGGCGGTGCGCCGGGATTGTACAATCCGACTGAAAGCGATAAGTCCGCGGTCAGAAAAACCGGATCACCCGCGAGCTGTGCCTTGGCATATTCCAGATACCGTGGTTCGACATACACGACAACCTGCTGTTCCAGCGTCAGATCAATGACATCCTTGCGATGACCGGAAAAAGACAGTTCGACTTCCATGAGCGCATTGTCTTTAACCATTTTATTTTTACCGGTTTCCTGACCATTCCGATGATCGGGAATAACCTGCGCGATCACGTTATTGACGAAACCGTTCTGCCCGTTCTCCGCCTCTTGCAGCGCCGCGATCTGTTCATCCACCGTGCTGCCCGAATCGTAAATTTCGTGAATGGCCATGATCGTTTTCTGTCCGGCGCCCGGTATATCGATTTCATGATCGAGCAATCCGAGCATCGGGTCGTAATCCAGTTCGACCTCCATCGGATAGGGGACATCTTCGTTGGTATTGATCGTGCCGCTCATAAACGATGTGACGATAATCCTGCGATTGGTGTAGGGATCAACCTGCATACCCAATGGAATAGGACTGACGATGATATGCCCGGTGCTTTTGAGGTGGATATCCAGCGTCGCCAGCCACCGGTCTTCAAACGGCACAATGGATGCATCCAGGTTGTCGGCCAGCCAGTCAGGAATCAGGTCAAAAAATTTCAGCACCCCTGTGGCCCGTATTTCCTGCCGGTTGTCTTCATCAGCTTCGTCGCCTTCCAGCATCTCAGTTTGAAAAAATTCATGCGTGTGATCGATGGAAACATCGATTTCAGGCGCGGGCCGTTCAGCCGTACCCAGCGCTCTGCCGAGCATTTGCGATACGGCTTTGATATTGAAAACCCTGTTAAGAATTTCGGGAATAGTGCCATTATCCGGTATCGGAACACATAAAATGGTGGATTTGCTGTGTGTATCCGCTCGGACTTGAGCAAGCCGTTCATGGAAATGACGGTTCAGATACAGCGACTCCGCTGAGAATCCGTGAATTTCCGGTTCGGAAAAACAATCACCAGCTTCATGCTTCTGATATATCGCGCGTGTTTCAGCGCGTTGAAGAAAATAATCATCTAATGAAACATAATCACTCATATCACAATTCAGTCAATCCGCTGGGGACGGATAATTTTCCATGGTTTGATGGGATGTGGTTTCTGTCTGTGTTATTAACAAGCTGTTAAAGGTATCATCATAGTCCGATGCATGTAAATCAATGTAGATGCGAAATCCGGTGCATGCGACGCCCAGTCGGCGCTGGTATTGCAGCCGGTTCCGATGAATCAATTTTATCCTGTTGCAGCGATGATTTACCGGTGGTTCTATTGTGCGCATGGCGTCAAAATGCTCGAACGTAACATTCTTGCATTTTGCGGCATCGGACCAGTCAGAACCAGCCTGAGCGAGGTTCAGCGGCTGAAGTGGCTGGCAGTGATAAAACGGTGCGGTGAAACAGGTTCTGAGTCCCGTCCGGCAGTCCGTTAACCGGGCTTCCCTTGATGCGCCGATACGATTTCGCGGAACGCGCGCCGCGTTTTCGGTCCAAACGTCTCGAAACTGGGATTGGACATTTCGTTATAGGCAGCTTTTAGTTTGGACAGGCTGTCAGTATGCAGTACGGTTTGCAATTGCGGTACATCGAGTTTATAGATTCTGGCGGCATTAAGGCCAAAAATCTGCCTGCGCATTTGCGGGGTCATCGCAGAATAGCCGTATTGATCCTGGAACGATTCGCTGATCTGGAAACTGCGGAATGCCTGGATTTGATCCTGCGGACTGCCGTACCACAGGGCGTCGGTGCCCCAGCAGATACGTTCCGCGCCAAAGTGTTTGATCAACTTGCCCATTAAATGCGCGGCCTGGTCGGGCTTGCTCATGCAGTACCGCCATACGCTGCCCAGTTCCGCGTACAGATTGCCCGCGTTGGGGCGAAAACCGTTTTCCTGATGCGCCTTGATCAGACGGTCGACACCCTGTGCATTGTCGGGTCTGTAGGGACCTTCCGGGATACCGGCTTCAAAACCAGCGTGATAGCAGATAAAAGTAACATCCGGGTAAAGTTTTGCCGCTCTTGCGATATCTGCCGGATCCGAGTATTGGTAGTGCATACCGCTCAGTGGCAGGCCGCGATGCGCACAGATAATCTTAACGTCGAGATCGCGTGCTTTTTCGATCAGCGGTATGCCATATTCCGGATCGTCCATAAAATAGCCTGTTCCATTGGGGCCCCACTGCGGATAGGTTTTCCATGCCGCTATGCCAAATTCTTTGGCCTGGATTTCCATGAACTCGAGTCCACCCGGTTCGTTCGGCATCACACCCCCCTGGATCAGAATGCGATGTCCGGAACCGCTGGCTGCGGCAATCCGGCGCGCTTCGCTGGCATAGTCCATCGGCGTCGGATTGCTGTCCCGTCCGCCCCAGAGCGCCGAAACCACGGCAACATCCGTATCGCTGTCGAGGAATACTTCCTTGATCATTTGCTCGGCTGAGTAACAATCAAACTGGCCCGTCATGCATTTGCGCCGCTGGCCGAAAACCTGGTTCAGTACCGTCATCCAGCGTTCTCCGGATTTGCCCTGAGCCCATTTTCCGGATGGATCCACGCAATGGTTCTGGATGTCAAAAATAAACTCATTACCGCCGATACTATGGGCTGCCGCTGATTCATCGTATGCCGCTTCCCGCGCAATGGAAAAATAGCCGCCTGTCTGGCCGGAACGCGCAAAAACCTGGTTGAACGCGAGCAGAGTCGCGGCCGATCCGGCGAGTGTTTTCAGAAACGCACGCCGGCTTTTCCGCAATGTTTTGGCTGCCTGTCCGGTCAATTGATGCGCGCAGCGGTTGGCTTCCCGTTCTGACGCTGTCAGTGGTTGAGGGCAGTATTCGGCATTGGTCGCCGTATCGATTTTGATCGGAAGCCGTTTTCCTTCAGGGTCAAAGTCCATTCAGAAGCTCCTTGGTAAGGTTTGTACAGTAAGCGTGAAGTTCTGCGACCGCATTCAGAATGTTGCGGATATAGCTGGAGGAATGCGATTACACGGTACTTCAAAGTAAAGGAATCCCGGTGGACTGTCAACCGTGCGGCATCTCCTTGCGGACAGATGGAGACCGGCTGCCAGAGGGGTATGAATTATGCCAAATCATCGGTATACAACGCTTTGTCCATGTTGGCTCTGATTTTTGACAACAGCGGGTTGTAGGCTTCGTTAGCCACCGGTCCGACGATTTTCTGCGCCAGATCAAGGAAATTCGTTTTAACAAGCGCACTGCTGCCTTCTGTGCCTTTGGTATCGCTGACTGCGATCAACCGGCCCATGATAAATTTATCCGCGCCGAGTTGCTGGTGCTTGGTCAGGCTTTCCACGATGATGAAATTGTTCGGCATTTCCCCTAAATTGACGACCGCGTCAATGCTGCTGTTGGTGATATCGATAATCGGAATCACGTCGGCTTTGCCACTGGCAACATTTCCGCGGGTATCCTGCCAGGTGTCTTTAATTTCTTTTCGAATATCGGATTGGGTTTTAGGTGCGGTTATGCCTTCTGTAATGACAGGCGACAAATCAGCATGGACAATTTTCCCCGTACCCGTAGTATCCTTTTCGAGATTGGAGCGTTTGTCTCCGCCAAAAACACCGATTTCAAAATACGGGTTTCTACTGATGTATTTGCTTTTGCTGACATTTGTGCTGGTCTCATCCGCGCCTTTCTGGAATCGGTTGGCCAGAATGCCCGCCGCTATCAGGGCCTGCTCCCCGCTGTCGAGATAGAAGACCCGATAATCGGTCGCGCTTAATTTGGAAATGACTTTCTGTTCATAAATATCGCCGGTGTCTTTAAATTTCCCGGGTGTTGTATGGCTGCTGTTGGGATTCGTTGTATTACTCAGCGTGGTGGCTGTCAACAGCATGGCGTATTCCTGCAATTTGTCGGTCATGTCGGCCGTCATCGCAAAATGTTTGTTTTTGTCCTGTTGTGTTGAAGCCGAACGGCTGTCATACAGCGTATTGCCTTTCTCCAGCAGAATTCCAGCTTGCTTGAGCTTGATCAGTATTCTGGATTTGAGCCATTCATAAACCCTTTTTTTCTTGTCGGGCGCTTTGCTGTCCAGTTTTTCCTGCAGGACAATAAAAGCATGCCGCATGGCTGTTTTAAGCGCTTCAAGATATAACACCGATTGGGATGTATCGGTTTTTAAAGTATCCAGATCACTGATGCTGCTCAGCGGTATGCCGGATTTTTTGCTGCTCAGATTCTCCACCACCACTTTGAGTCCGGGTAACAGCGCTTCCACAGGCGTATATCCCGGCCACAATCGGACGGAATCGCCTGTATCCGCAATCGTGGGTCTTTGAAAGCCGAAACTGCCTCTTTCCGTAATTCTTATTTCCTGTCCTGACGCTGCGTTGAAATCAGTGGCGATCTCCGGAACAATGGCTTTCGTGTTGGCATAGTTTTTATTTTTGTACTTATATTTTCCAGACTTGGGCACGTTCAGAATCAGACTGGGGTGGTCTTCCGAACCAATGGCATGCAATACCTGGTTTCCTCCGGAAATCGAATTGATTACCGCGCTGATCTGGTTGACCAGCGTCCCCCTGTTCTGCAGCAGCGCATCATGAAAATTCTTGCCGGAATATCCACTGCCTATTTTACCTTTCAAGGCTTCAAACTGCTTTTTAAGCAGTTCGTCTGTCACGGCAGCATTGTCGTCAACGGAACGGCTTTTATGAGGTGTGCGCACCAGTTTCGGCGCTTTGAAAAAGGCTTCTTTTTCTTTTGCCTTGTCGCCCGTGGTGGGAGCATCTATGATCGCCTGCTGGTCACGCAGTATCGTGAGATTATGCGATGGCAGCCCCGCCGAGGCGACGCCCATTTGCCCGGTTCTGTAGGTGGCGCCGCCTTTGGTTTCGGTTGATGTGATGTTTCCTCCGCCTTGCAGCCCCAGCAAGGCCGCGTTTAAGGGTTGCAGCAAATCGCTTGTGCTTACACTTTCCTGGGCTAACAACTCTGTATATTGCGTGTTCAGAGGGTGGTCTTTGTTGCTTCTGGCGTATTTACCCTGGCCTGCTTTGTCCCGATCGAAACCTTGCCCTGTGGTGGAATCGAAGGAGGCGATATGGCGGTGGAAAAAGACCAGCATGGACAGGAAATCCCCCCGGATCGTGTCAAAACTGACAGTGCCCAGTCCAGTCAGATCCTGCTTGCCCAGCAGCGCATACAAAAGCTGGGTGTATTTCTTTTGTGCCTTTTCAGACGAAGCGCCTTTCCTGGAAATATCATAATCGTCATACCATTTTTCATTGGCGAAGGTATCAAGACGGGCAGTGGCGCGTACTTCATCCGGTTTGGTTTCGAGCGTGGAATCCGCTTGCGCGGTCTTTACCCACTGTTCCGCAGTGGTATTGCCATTGTTTTTATCGAAAGCCGCGGCCAAAACAAGCAGGTTTTCCTTTTGCCATCCGCTGATGTTCAATAGCTTCCTCCAGTCTTCCGGCGTACTTTTCCCGGTCTTCCGGGCAAATGCCAGCCCGATTTCGGCGGCAGAACCGGCTAACGATCCCGGAATACTGTTCTCCTTGAAAAAAGACAGCGTGGTATCGACACTGTTATTTTCCACCGCTTTGCTCCAGATGTTCCGGATCGTATCCAGATCGCATAGCTTGCCGGCTTCGGCGGCAAATTCGGTCAGTTTGGTGAGGACGGTATATGCCAGGCCATCCAGAAATCCGATGGTTTTCTGTAAGTCAGGATTGTCCCTGGTTTTGCGGATTTTCTCCTGATATGCATTGATGTCGGTGATGCTGCCTTTGTCGCCGATCTTTTCGATCAATTCCAGCGCAAATGCAACTTGATCAGTCCCGATGTCCTGAATGAGTTTCACGACAGTTTCGATGGGGTCAGCACGGTGTTTCTTGTTGATGTGCTGGAAGACGCCGAGCTGTTTGGGAAGATCACTGACAAACAATGTGGCAATTTGTGTTTTACGTGTTTCGGATCCGGCCAGCAGGATGAGTGCCGTATCTTGCCGAAGCGTTTCATCTTCCGGTTGTTTGAGTGATTTTCCTACAAGGCTTTTTTGAGACTTGAGTTGTTTATTTAAAGCTACGTTTTTTTTGTAAAAGCTTATCAGTTGAGTTGTGTCTACCGGAATTAATTTAGAGGATGCAACCGATGAAGTGCGATCCTTGTCGATGTTATACGATACGTCATCATCTTTCGGTTGCGCATCGATATATTTTTTCACAGTAGTGGAAATTTTTTCCTCTATTTTTGTAAAAGCCGTTCTATGCTCTTTTTCTTTTTTTTCCAATTCCTTATTCAACACGGTGGCATCATGCTGTTCGAGCAGGCTGCTGGCGATCTGGTCATACAATGCGTTGATCTGTGTTTCGTAGTTTTCAAATAAATCTTTAATTTCGATAGTGATATCATCCGCGCTGTGTTGCGCTGCTGTATGAAATCCGGTGATCAATGCGTTCAGCGCTTCTGAAACGCCTTTGGTATGACGACTGTATACTTTGTCTGTACCACTAGAAGTTGCGTTACGTTGATAAATGTCCTGAACAATGGCTTTTACTTCGCGGTAGAGTATCAACGCCGTATCATAGTCATTCGCGCTGATTTTTTCCAACGCCTGATCTTTTTTCGTTGCGGCTTCCAATACCCTGGCATCGGCTTCATACCGTTGAATGACCTGCCGTTGCGCAATCCGGGAACCGATGCCGGATCTGAGATCTATACGGATATGTTCCATCCCGGTTTTAGAAGGGCGATCCGCGACAGGGTTCTGCGGCCTATAACGGTCTGCTTTGGCACCCATGTCGTCCGCTTCTTTTTCGAGGCTGATGTCGTCATTGATAGAGACATTCCCTTTGAGCTGCAACGTCGGCCTGACCCGGCCCTGCTTCTGCTGGACCACATGCCAGGCCTCATGCGGCAGATGTTTCTCCTGACCGGGAGCAATATGAATTTCCGAACCCTGCGTATACGCATGCGCATCCAGTTGCGCCGGTCTGGGCGAATTGTAGTGGACTTCGACGTCATCCATCGGCAGGCCGGAGAACCTTTCAATTCCGTGCTTCAGGTTATCCGGCAGCCCGGTGTTGTTTTGTCGTGGAGTTAGCACAGTTTCTTCAGTGCGTTGTGTTGTAGCGGTCTGCTGCTGCACCAGTTCCTCTTCGTTATCCTTGCGTTGCGCCGTTGCACCGGTTATTGCAGTCATCTGCTGCCGTTGCGCAATCATGCGCGGGCTGTTGTTGATTTGCGTGCTGAGCTGCCGCTGTGTGGCGATGCGCGGGGAGTTGTCGATGGCTGCCGCCAGTTGGCGCATTTCGGTTGCCGATTCGCGTTGATCGGCAAAGGTATGACTGGTGGCAGCGCTGATGCCGGATGACGGTGATGTTTGATTATTGCGCTCCTGCTCGGCATCGTTTCCAGATAGTGATTGTTTCATAGGGTTTCCCCGGATCTAACGGTTTCTGAACAAAATATGACTCATCCACGTTTAAAATACCGGCCATTTTCTTAACCTGGTTAACAGAGAAAAATGGCATTCCCTTGAAGGGATACGGTCCAGTCGATGTTCACGCCGGAAATGGCATGGCTGTATGTGATTTTGAGCGATAACAGCCTGTCCGGTCAATAAAATTGCGAAAGACACCCCGGCAAACCACGCTTGCCGGGATTGGTGAATTTCAGCAGAGTATGTGTTGGAATCCAGTGTTGACAAACGCTTTTTTAGGAAGGGTGTCCTGGGAAGGCGCCGGCATAATCGAAAAAATTGATTAAACCCAGAAACAGAATACGGTAATATAGCGACATGAAAAATATTCAGCAAGTTAATAATAATATTGAGAATTTAAGAGCTCTTGATTATCTTTACGAGAGTAGGTTGTTAATCCGCAAAAATAACACAATCAATCGAAGCTATAAGTCCCTACTCAAAGTATCGGCTTTATTCATCACATCCGGTGTTACGCTGGAAGGCGCCAGGCAAGCCGGTTTTATTCAAAAGATTCTTGAAAACCAGTCTTTCTTTGCAACAGCGTACATTGATTACGCGGGCTTTCTGGTTTTCCTGACCGGTATTTTCTTTCTTGTCATGGCATTATTGATTCAATCGGCGCAAAGGATTTCCAGTCAATTTGAAGCGCTGACGCATCAGTTGAGAGAAAAGCACCTGGTATCGTTAAAAGTGGTTGATCTTACAATCAAGAATCTGGCCCGAGTGCGAAAAACAGGTGCATCGGTGACCGGTGACGACACTTTTATACCTATTGAAACCATGCAGTGGCTGATAGAGAAGAACCAGCGCTATATCAGCGCCTGGGCGCATAACACGCCTGAAGATGTGTATGACATTGCATGCTTTTATATTGTCGCGCCGCTGACCAAAAACGCATGTAAAAAAATGTTTGACAGAAGAATCCGGAAAAATAAGGACCTTCTACCATCGGATGTCTGCAACGACTATAAACACGCGGCGGGAATCTATATCATCGAGGTGTATGGCGCGGGACGTTTATCCAGGGCGGCCATACTTTATTTGTTACGCAGTGATATGGTTCATGAAATACTGCACAGCCGTTCCATTCGTTATCTGTTTACCAGGCCGGTCAATGCTTTTGGCGCAAAGCAGGTATCAAAGCTGGGTTTTCAACCCATTGGCCCGCACCCGTACGACATGAAAGTATTGGATCTGTACTCAAAACAGGATGAATAGTTTTGCTGCCGGAGCGCGGTGAGATTTATTCCCATAAATCGGGTAAAAACCACCGTTGCTACCTTCGTCATACCCGTTTTTGTGCACTGCGGGAGATCGCCTGATGGATTGTCTTGGCATAACCGATGCGTCATAATCCGGCTATCAGAATACAACGAAAAGGAATAATAATGTCTATTAAAACGAGTGCAGTGGTAATTTCCGTGCTATGTATTCTTTCTGTCACGGCCAGCGCCGGAGTCGAAGAAAGTGTCATCACCAAAGAACGAGCGGAAGCCGAAGCAAAAAAATCCGGACTTCCTCTGAGTGAATACCGGGGTTACATCCTGTCCGGCCGTTACGCACCGCAGGGCGATTGCCGGAAACAGCCACTCATCGAGGTGACACCAGCTGGTGAACTGAGCATCCATGCCAGCGGCAAGGCCGAACACATCAGGCCCGATATCGCTTACAGCTATGGCGGTAATTTCTACGAAGGGATACAGGTCTGGCTGTTTCCCTACCATGAACCAGAACGCCCTATCCTGTTCAATTTCAATGCCGGGGAGCAGTATGGACGCCTGGAGATAGCCGCCCATGACCATGGCTGGGAAGGCGGCCCACCGCTCAGTCAACCGCATCAGGCTCTGGTAAGCGGGTCGCCTTACCAACGCTGCCAGTGATATTCCTCACCATCCATTTGGAACCCATGCGAGTCGCTTGATAGGAAAAGCATGTCATTATGTCGCACTGGTTATTCCTGAGCATTGCCATCATTGCGGAAGTGATCGGAACATCCTTCCTGAAAAGCGCCGAAGGCTTCACCCGTATCGGACCATCGATCATCGTCCTATTATGCTACGCAACAGCCTTCTACCTGCTTTCGCTTACCCTCAAAACCATCCCGGTCGGGATCGCCTATGCGGTATGGTCTGGAGCCGGTATCGCGCTCATTGCACTGGTCGGCTGGCTGATCCTGGGGCAGGCACTCGATACAGCCGCCATCATCGGCATCAGCCTGATCGTATCCGGCGTAGTGGTACTCAACGTGTTCTCATCCAGTACACCGCATTGAATAGCGGCTTCTTCGGCGGTCATATCCCGACTGGAAACACCAGAATTTGTCGCATTGTGATTCCCCATGGTGCTCAATGAAAATGGATACTTCCGCTTCTATCGCCGCAGATCAGCATAGTTGATCTGATCAGATGTTTATCAACAAATTACACCGCACTCTTCTCTTCAAAACCATCGAAACAGCACAAAAAATGGTTGCGAACCAGATTTGACTATTGTTCTCGACGGATAATTGAATTGTGTTTACCTTGTTGAAGAAGGGGGAGATTTTTGAGCGTTTATGGCCTTCTTATTGAAGAAGATCGAGTGCATAATGTAATTATTCATCACAGAAAACCCTGAAGCTGGCGATATCGTCAAAGGCTCCAGTGGTATGCGCAGAGTACGTCGGAATCTTCAGGTTCGGGAAATCCCAAAGAAAACAGATTCTGGAGATACACATCTTCAATGTGTGATTGAAGGTTAAACTA
>CAZTCY010000082.1:0-12673 GCA_964612715.1 uncultured Nitrosomonas sp.
CCTTGAAGCCGATGACAAGGGCCGATTACGTTTAAGTATGAAGGCGGTATTGATTAATGAAGACGGTGATGCGGTTGAAGCGACCGAAGTAACACCTGACATCTCGGGTGATCAACAATAGAGCGGGCTGCTTATATCCTTAAATCTTATTGCGGAAAAGGCCGTATTCGCTTTTTCCGTATGTGTATACCAGCATTTTTGTCTGTAGTAAGTTAATCGAGGTGTGCGATACGCTGCATCAATTCCTGGACACAAAGCGTGATAGGTTTTCGGTTAATTCCTTTTGTCCAGGTGCGCTCCGTCATGGTAAGTATCGCGTGTATGGGTGTATTTTTTGCAGGCAATTTTTTGTGGGATGCAAATTACCCATGGCCCATTTCCACCGATGCTGAGTGATTAGATATTAGGCGCGGCGCGTGCATTTTTCGTCGGTTGAATGAATATTTTCTTCCAACATAGCGTACAGTAAGAATTTCTCCGACAGATACCAATCAATTTTCTATATTAAAATCTTTTAACACGTTCAAATATATTGCTCAGAAGGCAATCCTTACTCCCAGATTAAACTGCCGTCCCCTGCGGAATTGGCGCGTGAGTTCGCCGCCCTGCAGGACCAACACATCATCATCGAGCAGGTTTTGCATGTTCAGGCGTACCGACAGCCATTTGTTGATCGATTGGTTGTACACGAAATCCAGCTGATGGAACGGCTGTTCGTATTTGTCCGGTGCGCCGAGCAGGCCGGCGGAAACGATACGCTTGCTGGCAATGTTGTAGAGCAGGGTAGCCTGTGTTCCCCAGCCGGGATTTTCATAGCCGATCTGGAAATTGAAGATCTGCGCGGAATGCCCCTGTAATTGCCGGTTGTTAGTGGTCTGCGCGCCGAGATTCCCGGCATTCAGTTTGACATTGGAATCCGACCAGGTATAGTTTCCGCCCGCGTAGAAGTTTTCCAGCCACGGATGAATAAAGCCCAGGCCTTTGAGCATTTCGACTTCGAATCCGTATACCCGTGCTGTGTCGGCGTTCTGATAGGTTTGCAGACCCGCGGTGCCCGGCAGGGTAACCAGTTCTATCGGTTGTGTCAGGTCTTTCCAGAAGAAGCTCGCCATCAGGTTTTCACTGGGTGACAGGTAATATTCCCAGCGCACATCGAGATTGGTGATATCGGTCTGTTTCAGATTCGGGTTGCCCGTGGTTTCCTGGTTGGTATTGAGGTCGGTAAATGGCGCAGGAGACAGTTCCCGGAAATCCGGGCGTGAGATCGTCTGGCTGAAGCCCGCGCGCAGTTGCTGTTTGTCCGAGAGAAACAGCGTTGTGGTCACGGAAGGCAGCATATCCGTGCGATTAATGGTGCTGGTGACTGACTGGTTGGAATTAGCGACGTTCTGGAATGTTTCAACGAACTGATCATTGTTCTCCCAACGGACGCCACCGGTGATATTGACCCGGTCATAGAGCATGAGATCCATTCTGCCGTAGTAGGACAGCAGCTTCTGCGCGGCATTGTAGCTGTCAGTGGGCCGTGTGGTGTCGCGCAGCTGAAAACCATTGGGGCCGATATTGGATGGCTGAAATATCGACTCCAGTGAGGATTGAGCGAGGACAGCCGGATTAGTGCCACTGGGGCCAACCGGAAAAAATGTGAAACGCTGGATGCTTGAGTCGCGGGTTTTGTCCTGCGTGATGAAACCACTGTTCAGTGTCATTTTGTAATCGGGTGAAAATTCCAGCGGCAGTTTGGCGTCCATACGCCAGCTTTGATCCTTGTCGACCAGATCGGCAAACGATGTCTGGTTGCTGTCCGCGCGGCGCGACAGTGCGAAGCCGCCACTACCCAGTTCGTCGAAACGGTAGTCGCGCGTCTTGGGTTCGTCCCGGTTGGCGGTTGCATTGGTATACAGCCAGTGTATGGATAAATCCTTCGCCCAGTTGAACCGGTGATCGCCGCCGACCTGCTGCATGAATAACTGATTCGAAAAAAACCGTAGCCGGGTCCGGCGTATATCGTTGACCTCAGCGTCGGTAAATCCCTGGCTGACCCGTGTTTCATCAACGGCTTGACGCAAAAACATGGTGCGTGAGAAAAGGCGATGATTATCCGTGTATTCAAGATCCGCCGCCAGATAACCATTGAGTTCCATGGTCTGCAGTGAACGCCGCGTATCAAAATCCTGAATCATGCGCAGCGTATTACTGCCAGTGGTCGGCGTGTATTCACGGTTGATTTCATTTTGATTCCTGAACTGTTGATTCCATCCGCCCGCGGCAACGAATCCCGCCCTGATGTCGCCTCTTTCGAATACATTACCCAGTGCAACATCAAAGCCTCTGTCCGGTCCGGGCATTTTCTTCGACACATCCCATACGCCCGAGAGATCTTCACCAAAGACTTCAATTTCTTCAGGAGAGAATCCATTCGGGTTAAAAACCGTCTGTGGCTGGATGGTTCCGCCATCAGCCAGAACTGAGGCGATCGAATCGGGCAGTTTGCGTGCGCCATCGTCAAAACTCAGGAAATCAATGCCGCCACCTTTGTAGGTCAGTCCGTCGGAGAACGTGGCGTTGTCGTTAAATCCGGTGCTTGCGCTGAAATTAAAGAAAAACGCGTCCGGTATGCCGCGCGTGCGCATTTCCAGTGTACCGCCCGCAAATTCACCGGGGCGGTCGGCTGAATAGGTTTTCTGTACCAGTACACTTTCCAGAAAATTGGTCGGAAAAAGATCCAGCGGCACGACACGCCGCGTTGCATCGGGACTTGGAACCGCGGCACCGTTAATTAGCGTCGAAGAAAACCGCTCGCCGAGGCCGCGAATGAAAATGAACTGACCGCCCACCAGCGTCAGACCGGAAGCTCTGCGCAGCGCGCTTGCGACATCGGAATCCCCGCTGCGGCTGAATTGTTCGGCGCCCAGCACGGTGGTTACTTCGGTTGATGTTTTCTGTTCTTCAATGACTGAAGCCAGCGTTCCTGCCAGATAGGGCTCCAGTACGACGTATTCCGCAAGTTCGACGCCTGCCGGTGTCAGATTGAAAGACAGTTCGGCGGTCTGTCCGTCGGGGATTTCCACCGCATCTTGTGTCTGGCTGCTGTAGGCGGGGTGTAGTAACGAAACACTGTAGCTGCCTGCCGGGACGGTGATTTCCAGCCGGCCTGCGTCATCTGTTCTTAATTGCTGAGATAATCCGCTGACAAAAACCTGCACATCCCTGACCGGCCTGCCGGTTTCGACAGAAAGCACTGTGACGCTGATAATGCCTTCGCCCTGAGCCTCAGTGGCTTCCGGCAATGCCTCGGTGCCCGCAATCGTTCCAGTGACCGAGCTTTCAATATTCAGCTGCGGCGTGCGTCCGTCGGGATAAAAAGTCAGCAGTATCTGTACATTTTCAGCGGGACGTAATGGCAGGTCGAAAGCGAAAGACTGATCACCTGTGGTCATTTTCATGTGATAACTGCCGGGTGGCAGTTTTGCCGCTATGCTGCCATGTGCGCTGGTTTTGACGGTTGCGCCGCCATTGCCGCGCCAAGTGATAGCGGCTGGAGAATCGGATTCCAATGGCGTGCTGAATGGTATGCCGTTTTGCTGGTCATTGATACTGAGAATGGTCAGTTCGGCATCGGCAATGGGCAATCCTTCCTGAAACAGATAAATCGAGAATTCAGCCAGTTGCGGTTTTTCGGCATCGCCTGAAGCCGGCATGCTTGCCAGCATGGCTGCCAGCGCGACAATCCAGTAAAAAAAACAGCCGCTTATAACATGTTGGGTTGCGTGTTTGGTGTTGTGATATTTAAGGATATCCATACGGACAGATCAGATACGGCTTTCGATGAAATGACAGGTGATATCGTGCTGTTAGATGCACTTCCAGGGTTCTGCTTTACAGGTTTGCATCAGTCGGCGCAGTTCGATCCCTTTTCTGAATAATTCGGGTTCGGACAAATGATCCAGCTGCCTGCCAGCTTCGGCGAAGCGGCCGCTGGAAAAATAGGCGTAGGCCAGGGCATAGCGTACATGCTGATCTTCCAGCAGTCCCGTCCGGTACAGGCTGGATTCCATGTTGGCGGCGCGCTCATACTGTTTGAGTGCGAGCAGAATAGACAGGCGCTGCTTGAATTTGATTTTCTGATCCTGCACGCTTTCGTTGAGTGTCAGGGCTTTATGAAAACGATTCGCGCGGCGGTAGACTTCCGCTGCTTCCGACAACAAATCCGGATTCAGTAACGCCGCCTGTTCCAGGATGAACGCGGCTGAATTCAGCTGCCCCTGATCAAGATAGGTATGCGCCAGCAGCTTTGCAACCGTATCGTTGTCGGGAAATTGCAGGCGCGCGATTTCAAGGATATCGAGCGCTTCCTGAAACTGTCTGCTGAGTCTGAGTGCGTTGCCGATGGCGATATAATCTTCCGCAGCGGCTTTCGATTGCGTCAGATATTGCTTGCCGAGTTCGGCCGCTTCATGAAACAGCTGGAGTTCGACAAAATAAAAGACCTTGCGCCTGAGAAAACTGTAATCCTGCGGATACAGGCGCTGGCCTTCATTCAAGGCGTTGATCGCTGCAGCAGGTGCTTCCAGGTGCCAGTAGGCCTGCGACTTCAATGTAATCAGATCGGCTTTCCGCGCATGCTCGCCGGACCGGTCTATGGCCTGAATGGCATTGCGATAATCCTTAAGCGCATAGTGCGCCTGCGCCAGATAAGTAAAAATAACCGGATCACTCTGTCCGTCTTTTACGGCCTGTTGCAGATTGTCCCGGGCGGCGGGGAAATTATTCAGATTCAAATGGGCCAAACCCTGCAGGGTAAAAAAACGTGCACGGTCTGTTTTGCCGTCTTCCGGGTCCACGTTTTGCAAAGCGAGCAGAGCGCGATCACTGTGGCCATCCCTGAGCATGATTGCAGCCAGATCCAGAGCATCGGTCTGTTGAGGTTTTCGACTGTCCGGCCAGCCGGTGACGCTGTAAAATCCCAGTAACAGCGCAAGACCGAATCCAAGCGCCAGTTTTCCTGGAACAGCGCGAAAGGAAGAACGCACAGGATTTCCTGACATGATGACGATCACGATAAGTCAAAACGGATTCTCTGCTTCGCCCATACCCGGACAACATCGCCTTTATATTTGGCCGGTTCAAACTGCCAGGATCGTATGCCCTGTAATGCAGCTGCGTCGAAAACGCCGGATGGACTTGATTCCAGCACCTGAACCTGGTCGACCGATCCCTTTTCGTTCACCAGGATCGATAACACCACATAACCCTTGATGCCATTCTTTTTGGCTGACGGTGGATATCTGAACGCGCCTTGTGCGATTGCCCTGGGCGGAATATCGACCAGATCGGCTGTCATTACCGTGTTGCCTGTGTTGCCAATCAGGGAATCGTTCAGATCGCCGATCTGACCGGTACTAAATCCCAGCATACCGAGGTCAATACCGGAAAGCGCGGTATCAAGACCGGAAAAGGGTGCAGGCGCCTGCGACGGTGTGACGCGCCGCGGCGTCTCAACTTTTTTGATCTCTTTTTTAGGTTCTTCCTGAACCTGTCTGACGATGGCGATTTCAGTCACTTCCTGGTCCGGCTTTTTATCGACTTTGCCGATATAGTGATTCATGGCCAGAATCATCCCGAAAACAAATACCGGGCCGGTAAGCATCGAAACGATGGCTGCGCCGTGCTTGCCATTGAATCTGGATGGATATACTGTTGCTGTGGATGGTGTCGTTGTTGTCTGCATGATGAATTACCCCGCTTCTTTTTGAGTGGCTACGCCTACGCTTTCCGCACCGGACAGGCGTGCCTGATCGACCACTTCAACCAGTTTGCCGGCAGGAACACCTTCATCGGTTACCACCAGCACAATCTTGCTGGTTGATGTGCTCAGTAAATCGCGCAGTTTGCTCTGTATCAGCCACATGCGCACCGGTTCGCCGTCCAGGTAGGTGTCGCCGTGCTGGTCCACATACAAGCGGATGGCTTTGCTGGATGCGGTCACCGCGCTGCTCGCTTTGGGGCGTTCCAGGTCGAGATTCATGTCCTTTACAAACGTTGTCGTGACGACGAAGAAGAGCAGCAAAACAAAAATGATGTCGATCATTGGCGCGAGATCTATGGCCGCGTCGGTTTCTATCGCAGTGTCTTGGTATTGCATGGTAGGTACTCCTTGTCTGATTAATGCTGTGATGGATGGGTCAGAGCGGATGAATGCATGCATAGCAGTTCTCTGATCTGTAATAGTTCATGCTCGATTTTCTGCTGCTTTTTATGCAGTATGCTGTGCAGCAGCATACCGGGAATAGCAACGGCCAATCCGGTCTGGGTGGTTATCAGGGCCTGTGATATGCCACCTGCAATACCGCCACCCGATTGGGTAAACATGGACATGGATGACAGCGAATCGAACGTTTCGATCATGCCGATGATCGTACCGAGCAGCCCCAGCAGTGGCGAGATCACGACAATGGTCTGGGTCATTACCGAGAATTTTCTGATTTCTTTCAGATAGCTGTAAAAGATTTCATCCAGAAAGCGCCGCAGATTTCTGATGCCTCGGGTGCGCAGCGCAATGCCCTGCTGAACTGCCTGTTCGACGATGCTGCAAGGCGATTGGCCGGTGTTGCGGCTGTAAAAATCGAGCATGTCGTGAATTGACATGGCGTGAGATGATTTCAGCGTCCAGTAGCGGTAGCCAAGACCGTACCAAAGCAACACCGCGCATACCAACAATACCGGCATGACATAACCACCGGCCTCAAACAGTGCCTTAAACAGCAGGAGATATTCATGAACGTTGACTGACATTTGTTTTATTTCCTGCTAATTTGCCGGGTTACTCAGTGCGGGTGTTAATGGTGCTGCCGCGAAAGCTGCCGTTTTGTTTTCCGGTTGTTCCGGATTTAAAACCGGTTTGCCCAGGAAAGCGTTGATTACTCTCAGCGCTGCATGTTCCATGTCACGCTTGATACTTCTTGCCCAGGCGGACAGCATTGAACCCACCAGCAATGCCGGAATGGCGACAATCAACCCCAGTTCCGTGGTCACCAGCGCAATCGCGATACTCCCTGAAAGTAATGAGGGATCGCCCGCGCCGAATTCGTTAATGACATCGAATGTGGAGATCATGCCGGTAACGGTGCCGAGCAGGCCGAGCAAAGGTGAAACTGCGGCAATCACCAGAATCGTTGAGCCGAAGCGATCCAGTGCGCCGGATTCGTTTAAAATTGCTTCATGCACGACACTTTCCATGTGCTCGCGGTCATCTTTCAAATGACGCAGAGTGCTGGACAAAACACGTGTGATCGCTGATGAACCGGTTGCGCAGATTTTCTTGGCGTTTTCCAGGTCACCGTCGATCACCTCTTGTATGATCTGGTCGGTGATCTGCCGCGTATCAGAACTGTTTGAGCGTAATAGATAAATCCGGATGAGTACCAGTAATACCGTTACGCCACCGAGGCTGACAATAATCCAGCCAATGATTCCACCCGAATTAATGAATTCCACGATCGTTTTCTCGGCGGTTTTTTCAATGTTTTGGGTGCGGGATTCGAATATGAACAGTTGCAGCGTTTCGGGCTGCTGGTTTTTACTGAGCGCTGTGGCGATGTCTGCGGTGGGTTCGTGCCAGATTTTTAAATCACCGCCACCGGCGGGAACCAGACTGCCACTGCCTTCGGCGCTGATGCCATAAGCCGCAATATTACCCAGACGAATGATCTCACCTTGCGTCTGTTTGCCGTTTTCCAGAAAGAAAGCACCTTGTGCCGTCTGAATTGTGCTGGATTCACGCAACACCGCGAGTGCCTGATCGAACAGATAGGCCACTTTTGTAGTATCGTTGCCTTTCGATTCCAACAGCGCTGGCGGTATTTCTTTTGCATGATTTTTAAGCGTCATTTCCGCCTGCGCGTAGGTGATCTCGAGCGTATCGCTGTGTTCAATCGCAGCTGCTTCGCTGCGTTCGGCACCGGCCAGTAATGTATTCAATTGATCGATGCGGGCGGAGCGTTCTACCGAGGCGCGATCCAGCGCAGTAATTTTGTTCTGGAGTTCGCGGTTTTCATTTTGCGTGCTTGCCTGGTATTTTTTTAACCGATCGGTCAGTTCCCTTTTTTGTGCCTCAAGAAAGGCATACTCGCGTTTATAAGCGGTTTCCAGGTCAATTTTTTCCCGGGCGGGCGATGCAGGCTGTTGCGCACCCGTTGCCGATTGTGCGGCGGAGGCTGGCGCAGCGTCCTGTGCTACCGATTCGACGCTGATCGATTCCTCGGCATGGGTTGGTGAAATGCCGGATACGGCTGCAAACACCGTGGCTAACAATAAAAGCAATGATTTATTCATTATTTCCATGGATTCGGTAATTCAAAGTAACCCTGGCGGATTTGTTTTTTCAGTGCATCAAACAATTTGGCGATACGCTCCGTATCACTTGTGGCAGACACTGTTTCGAATTTCCATCCGCCGTTTTCGGATGGCCTGGCCATTCCCGCTCTGTTGTCACGGGTCTGGAAAAACAGGAATACCGTGCCGATTTTGGCGACATCCGCAAGGATTCTCTCGCCATCCAGAGCAATTGTTTGTTGATACAGACCGTTTTCCTTACTCAGACGGATTTCATCCTCGATTAGAGCCCACGCCTGATTGACTGCCCTGTTGGGATCAACCAGTTGTCGTGTAATGTTGTCCTCCAATGTTTCAATCGCTTTGATCCGGTCTTCGATTCTGAAAGGGTATCCAGTCAGTACATACTGTTTGTAACGTGCGAGTGCGTTCAGTAAAGTTGGTTTCAACTGTTCGCTCGATTGTTCGGCCTGGAGGGAGATTTGCGATAGTTTTTCCAGCGTGTTTTCTAGTTTTTCGATCGTTGCTTTCTGCCTTCTTTCTTCAACGCTTAAGTCGGCAAGCTGGGAAGAGAGTGCCATGATCTGATTCGCATGCTTTTCCTTTTCGATATCCAGCTGTGTTTGCAGTGTTTCAACTTCTCCGCGGATTTTCGCCAGTGATTTCGCCATATTTTCCAGGCTGCTCGCCTTGGCCGGGGGTATTGAAACAGTCCATAACACGATGAACAGTCCGGTCAGTAAAGCATGGCCTATTTCTATGTGCTTCAGCATAAATTACTGTATCTCAATGATTTTATCTAATATGACCAATCCATAACCTTGTGATGGCCTTTCTTAGCCACGAATACTACGCAGCAAATATTGCATTTTTATGACAACGCAGTGAAATGCTTTTGCGGGACTTTGAATGAGTGAGGCGGTTGTAAAAACAAAAAGCCAGATCAAGAAAATACCGGCCTAACCGATAGATACTGTCAACTTATTGAAAATGTTTGGCTGGTCCGGGTATGAGTCTTTGGAGTCTTAAAAACAAATCTGTGTTAATTGTCGATGATTACGACAAAATGCGTTTACTGATGCGCGAAATGCTGATGCCGCTTGGCCCGGCAAAAATGGCTATGGCAAGGAATGGGAAAGAAGCTATCGAGTTTCTTGAGAGAAATGCCTTCGATATCGTGTTGTGCGATTACAAGCTTGGCAATGGCAGGGATGGGCAGCAGGTTCTGGAAGAAGCGCGTCATCGCAATCTATTAAGCCATGCGTCGATATTTTTTATTATTACGACAGAAAATACGTCGAAAATGGTCATGGGTGCAATTGACTATTTTCCCGATGACTACATCTCAAAGCCATTTACCCAGTCGCAGATCCAGACCCGCCTGGAGAAAGCTTCCCGCAGAAAAGCAAAGCTGGGAGAGATCGCTGAAGCCGTTAATGCCAGGAATTTTTTTAAGGCGCTCAGTATATGCGATCAGAAGCTTCAGGAAGAAACGAGCGGTCTGACCGGAATTCAGAAAATTAAAGGCGATCTGTTATGCAAACTGGGCCGGCTTGATGAGGCGGAGCGATATTACATCAATCTATTGGAAGTCAGAAATATTCCTTGGGCCCGGCTGGCTCTGGGAAAGATTTATTTTCAGAAAAAAAACTATGCTGAAGCCGAAGTGCAATTTGAGTCGCTGATAAATGAGAATCCTGCCCACGTTCATGCACTTGACTGGTTGGCTGATACGCTGGAAATTCAGGGGCAGCTGGAACGCAGTCAGCATATTCTTGAACGCGCAATTGATTTGTCGCCCAAATCTCCGGTACGGCAACGAAAATTGGGTGCAATCGCATTCCGGAACGGTGCTTACGACACTGCCGGGGAAGCTTACGGGAATGCCATTCTGACGGGCCGGAATTCTTGTTTTGGTAATCTGGCTGACTTGACCGGTTTAACCAAGTCATTGATCAATCAAGATAAGATTAAGGAAGCATTTGAGTCGATAGACACTATCAAGCAGAATTTCAAGAATAATTCCGATGCGCATTTGTATATCGCGCTATCCCAATCTATTCTGTACCGGGAGACCAATGATTTGGATGCATGCGAGAAAAACCTGAACATTGTATTCAAAAACCTGAACAAATGCATTGGTGCTTTACATCCGGAAACCGCATTGGAAATTACACAAACGTGTTTGACGCTCAACAATCATGAACTGACAAACAAGATTGTCAAACAGCTTGTCAACGATTATTCCGAAAATGAGAAGTTGCTTGATCAGGTCAGGCAGCTTTACGCAAAAGCAGGAAGGCTTGACGAAGTCAATGAAATCATACAAAGCACACGGCAGGAGGTTGTCAGAATCAATAATGAGGGTGTCAAGATGGTTCAGGAAGGTAAATTGGAGCAATCGATAAATTTCTTTATTCAGGCTGCAAAAGGCATGCCTAATAATGCAACGATCAATTTCAATGCCGCATATTCAATGATCAGACAGATGAAAAAAACACGCGAGATGGGTAAATATTTTTTATTGTGTCAAAGATTCATGGAGCAGGGCCATAAAGTTGACCCCGGTAATCAGAAGTATTACCAATTACTCAGGTTAACTGAAGAATTGAGCAATGAAACAGCATAATCATTTACTGGATCAATCTCCAGTAAAATCAATGGATTTCTCAACTGTATTGGCCGGTTGTATCCATGATATGAAAAATTCGCTCAGTATTTTGATCAACAAGATCGATGAAATCAGTTCAACAGTTGAAGACAGCAAAAGCAGGCACGAGCTGGAACAGTTGCAATACCAGGGCAAGCGTATCAATAACCACTTAATTCAGCTGCTGGTTTTGTATCGTATCAATCAGGCGCAATATTTCGCGCATATCAATGAAACGGGAATCCGGGATTTTCTTGTCGATGCGCTTGATCCTTATATTCCCCTGTTCACAAAAAATAATATTTCGGTTTCCGTGTATTGTGATGATGATTTGCACTGGTATCTCGACAGTGACTTGATACACGGTGTACTGGCCAATATCATGAATAATTTATATGTCTATGCAAAATCGAAAGTAGAAGTCATTGCCTGGCAGGAAAATCAAAGCTTTATTTTGCAGATTAAAGATGATGGCCCCGGTTATCCTGCTGAGATGTTTCTCATGTCAGCGCATAATGCGCAAAAACGGTTCAGTTTTAAATCCAGCAACACGGGGCTGGGGCTATATTTTTCCGGAATAGCGGCTGAAATGCATCAAAACAATGGAAAAAAAGGCTATATCACGACGAGTAATGACGGTATTGATGGCGGCGGGTGTTTTTCTCTTGTTCTTCCTTGATCCAGTCATTTTTTAGACTGGCTGCATCATTTAAAAAAGGTCTGATTAACCGTTGTTTTTATTGTTGGTTAGGATATTTGAAAGCGGATTATGCTTTTGATCATGTTAGCTCAACTTCAATGAATGACATGTGCTTTAAATTCACTATATGTCATGTGATATGCAATAAAAAGCGTCTTTTAGTTGCAACGAATCAAATATTCCTGGATGGTGTGAATTATTCAGGTTGTTTTTTTAAATATTTGATTAATAGTGTATTAAAATCAATGTGTGATCATTCATTTTGTGATTTCTACTTTCATACAGGTCAGCACTTCGCCAGTGCCTTCCGCCAATTGATTGTGCAACTCGCTGAAAGTGACGCACTCGTGCATAACATCAAACGACGCAACTTGTTGCAGATAGACACCTTGCAGTGTTTGACTGAACGTAACCAGAACCAGTAAAAATTTAATCATTGCTATTCCTTTATAAAGAAGCTGGCAGGATTCAAACCTGCTATCTGGTTTCTTTGATCCAGGGTGGGAAATCGTCACCCCCGCATGTCACCATCCACACTTGCTTCCGTTGATCTTTGGCCGTCTTTCCGCACTGTTACGCTGGTATTTCTCTGAAAATTAGACTTCAGCTTCCCTAATGCCACTTGTGCAACTATCACAAGGGAGGAGTGATTCCTTGTAACACGCCTCTGCGGCTTACGACTTATAAGTTGTATTGATAGAGTATAAAGTTTAATAAATACTAAACTATAAGTCAATCAAATAATAAACAGTCAAGTAAATTTTTTACTAAACTTTCTGCAAAGAAGGGAAATATTTGTGATTGTTGTATCGATCAGTGATAATTTTTGACACAAAATTCTGCTGAAACGGACTTGTGGTAATGTTGTAGGGTTATGGATTAACGAATAGGTTGTTGCTGTGAACTAGTTGTTTAGTTCCACAGTGTGGTGGTAGTGTCCACTTCCCCTAAACTAGGACAGATTTAATTAGAGTTTTCTGAGATATTAA
>CAZTCY010000083.1:0-12475 GCA_964612715.1 uncultured Nitrosomonas sp.
TTTCCAGTAAACAGGAGAAACCGGGCAAAGTTTCCGTACGCGTCATACTGACCGAGTCCGAGCCGGAACAAGTTGTCGTCACCTTTCAGGTGACCGATAATGGTATCGGCATGGACAAGGAAACACTGGACAAGCTCTTCCAATCCTTCTCCCAGGGAGATCCCTCAACCACACGCCGCTTCGGCGGTACCGGTCTGGGACTGGCTATTTCCCATCACCTGGCGGAATTGATGGATGCAGAAATTACCGTACAAAGCCAGCCTGCTCAAGGTTCCACATTTGTCATCCAGATGCCCTTCAAGCCTTTGCCCGACACCGATGAAACCAAACGCAAAGCGACCGAACTGGCTGGGCTGACCTGTCTGATTCTCGGCAATCATGGCGGATTAGGTAATGATCTTGCGCTCTATTTAAAAAGCGCGGGCGCATCTGTTGAACAGGTTCCCGACTTAACGGCGGCGCGACAATATATCAAACATCTGAAAGCCGGCTTATGGTTGATTGTTATTGATACCGGGGGAAATCATGAGCCACCGATAGAAGAACTCCGCATCGCTTTCAGTGAGCGATCAGAAGTATTACGCTCCCGCTTGGAACCCCATTTTATTATCATAAAACGCGGCCGCCGCAAACAAGCGCGTGTCGAAGATATCGATATCGTTACCCTGGATGGGGACGTGATGTACCGGCAATCCCTGCTGCGAGCAATGGCACTGGCAGCCGGAAGAGCCGAAGCCGAGGAAGTGAGCCTGCCCGCACCTAACGCGCATACGGCAGCACCATCACCCATGTCGCGTGAAGAAGCTTTACGGCAAGGCAAACTGATTCTGGTTGCCGAAGATAATGAAATCAATCAGAAAGTCATTCGGCAACAATTGACATTACTGGGTTACGCAGCCGACATCGCCAATGATGGGCGCGAGGCACTCGGACGCTGGCAAAACTGCACTTATCGATTGATATTGACGGATTTACATATGCCCGAAATAGATGGCTTTGAGTTGACAAAAAACATTCGTGGACTCGAATCCGGAAAAAGTCATATCCCTATTGTCGCATTGACCGCCAATGCACTCAAAGGTGAAAGAGAGCATTGTCTCAATGCCGGCATGGATGATTATCTCAGCAAGCCGGTACAGCTTGAGGATCTGCGCGCAATGCTGGAAAAATACATCCCGAAAAATCAATCGGATTCAAATGAAAGCGCGCGATCAAAACGAGAAGCGGATGCATCATTGGTTTCGTCTCCCGCAGAAACTGCAGATTCAACAGCGGAGGTGCCTGTTAATGTGCATATCCTCGAAGGGTTTGTCGGCAACGATCCGGAAATCATTCAGGAAATGCTGCACGATTACCGCAACAGTGCTGCACAAACGGCCGCAGAATTACGCGCGGCATTCCGGGACGGCCAAATAACAACCGTTGGTTTAATTGCGCACAAGCTTAAATCATCATCGCGCTCGGTTGGTGCTTTAAAATTGGGTGAAATCTGTGCTGAAATGGAACAGGCCGGTAAGAAAAATGACAAAAAATCGCTGGAAACCCTGCTCATTCAGTTTGATATAGCGATCAATGAAGTCGAGGCTTATCTCGACACACTCTGAGAACCTGTCCAAGATCTCGATCAAGGGGTACAGTGCAAGGCAAAATTGAATGACGCAAGCAAAGCGCAGCGAACAGCCGTAAGGCTGGCCCGTAGGGCGAGGCGCTTGCGCCGAATAAAAGCGCAGCATACTTGAAGTATGTGAGCATTTTGAGTTCGATTTTAACGCAGCAATGCGCCCTTCAGTGAGATATTGAACAGGTTCTGAGCAGCATTCGCAGCATCAATTCTGTACAACATCCGTGACCTGGTTAAATGGCCTGCCATGATAAAAATTATGGATGTTGGCGGCGATCTGGTCCAGCAGACGCTGGCGCGATTCCCGGCTGGCCCAGGCGACATGCGGCGTAATAATTAAATTTGATTGTGGATACTGAAGTAACACGTTTTCATTACCCGGCGGTTCCTGCTGTAAAACATCCAGACCTGCGCCGGCAATACGGTTAGCAGACAATGCGTGCAACAAATCGGTTTCATTGATGATTGCACCGCGCGCGGTATTGATCAGGCAGGCTGATGGCTTCATTAACTCGAATTCTCTCCGGCCTATCATTCCACGCGTCTCTTCCAGCAGCGGACAATGCAGGGAAATAAAATCGGACTGCCGAAGAACTTCATCAAAAAGTATTCTGCCTGTCCGTGCTGTAGCCAGCCCTTTATGCTCTGCAACATATACACGCATCCCGAATGCCCTGGCGACATCGGCAACCGCCTTGCCCAATTCGCCGTAACCGATAATGCCCAGTATCTTGCCTGACAATTCCTCAATCCCGAAATCCAGCGGACAAAAATGCCGGCTGGCTTGCCAGCGGCCATTTTTTACCCATTGCCGGTAGTCTTCAAAATGACATGTCAGATTCAGCATCAGCATAAAGACATGCTGTACGACAGACGGCGTTGCGTAACCCCGCACATTGCAAACTGGAATTCCACGTTCCGCAGCTGTTCTGAGATCAATATTATTGTATCCGGTTGCCGCGATACAGATTAATTTTAGATGTGTCGCTGCAGCGATGATTTCGCGATTCAAAGAAAATTTATTGCAGACCACAACTTCCGCGCCCTGGATACGCGCCATGACCTGATCAGTGCCGGTTTCATCATAATATTTCCATGGGGAAACAGCCTGTTCAAGTGCAGTGCAGTCCATGTCGCCACGGGTAACAGAACCAAAATCGAGGAAAACAGCGCTCATGGATGTAAGCCTTTAAATTTGATTTCGTATGACTTGATTATTTTAAGTAGGTTAAAAACCAGTCAGCAGCATGCTTTGCAGCCTTTTCCAATGTCCCGGGCTCTTCGAACAAGTGCGTTGCACCGGGCACCAGGATAAGTTCCCTGGTACATTGCAGTGCCACGAAAGCCTGCTGATTGCGTTCAATAACGCCGTAATCCGCATCACCAACAATGAACAGCGTAGGTGCCATAACCTGACGCAATGCACGATCTCCCGCCAGATCAGGCCGGCCTCCACGCGAGACACCACAGCGGCAATTGCTTTTCCCAGCTCGGCAGCCGCCTGCAATGCCGCTGCCGCACCGGTACTGGCGCCGAAATAGCCTAACGGCAATGCCTGTACTTCCGGATTGCTCTTCAACCACGTTGTCGCAGCGATCAAACGTTGCGTTAACAGACCCATATCAAAACGCATCGTGTCATCCTGATCTTCCTCGCGTGTTAACAGGTCAAATAAAAGCGTTCCTATTCCTCGCTGTTGCAAAATCTGAGCGACGAAAAGGTTTCGCGGGCTTAATCGGCTGCTGCCGCTGCCATGCGCGAATAGGACAACCCCCCTTACCGGGGACGGTAAAAACAGATCGCCTTCCAGTTTCACTGCGTCAGCTGGAATATGGATTGCACCCATACTAATATTCCTGATTTTATTAAATCAGGCAAATCCAATCGTGTTATAAAAGAAGAGCATCGATTTTATAACGCGCACTTGATACTGCTATTGCCTGACGACATTCACAATGTTGCAGCTGAATACGAGACACTGCTTAAAATGGTACTACAGCGCTAATGATACGGAAATATGGTTATAAAAACCAGGTTGGGTACATAGGACGGCAGGAAGATCAATTCGATTTTTGAATCCGACCGGGGTTCATTGTATGAAACTATGGGCTCCATGAAAATCAGTGAGCAGGACCTTCCTCGTGTTCCGGAATCCATTCCGGATCATCACTGTCTTCCCGTACCAGTGTGCGCCGCTCGGTTTCCCGCAATGCATTGACGGAAAATTCTGCCACAGTGAAATAATACGGCAGATCCGAGCGCTTGAGGATATAGTAGCCGCTTTCTGCGTCAGGCTTTGAAAACCGGTAATTGAAGACATCGCCATGCTTTAACGTCACGTCGATTTCGAGTACCGGTTTATCCAGTTGATAGTCCTCACTGTCTTCACCCCCCAGTACGGATTGGATCTGCAGGCCGGCAAATCGGTGAATCAGGCTGTCGATGGCTGCCGTATCCGGCGCTTCCTGTTCCGCAAGATCTTCAGGCTGCAAGGTCAGATCGGACCGGGTTAATACCACATCGGCCATAACGATCCGATCGATGTCTATCGGGCTAATTCGCAGGATATCTTTTTTAAGCCAGTAATCGGCCTGCGCACTGACTTCCCAGCTTTCCAGGGCAACGGCAAAAATATGGTCATCCCCGTCCAGACGCACATGCGCTTTACGGAATCCCGGCGAGGTGCCGATGTAGAGGGTTGCCTGCTCCTGATCGCCGTTCAGGAATGTAATTTTCCGTTCAAAATCGTTTTTCGCAACCTTGAAGCGTTCGGCGGCACCGGATGTGGTTGCGACCGGCCAGCCTTTGCTGAGTGCGGATAACGTATTCAATAACCGGATCACTGCATCGGTATCAGCCGGATAATTCCACGTTTCCGGCAATACCCACCGATCGTCCTGTTTTTCCAGCATCACACGCTGATCGCCGCTTTCCAGTTTCAATCGATCGATGGTTTCAACATTGAACGCCAGCAACTTTTCCTCCGCCTGGAACGCACTATAATCATCGCCCGACAGATTAACCGCAGCCACCAATACCAGTTGAAACACCAACAATCCACCAAGTACCGTAATCCATTTTTTCATCACTGCGCCTCCTTACACCGCTGAACCGGATGGCGCATTCAGGATTGCGGCATAACGCAATTGCGCCTGCCGTTTCATCCAGCGGCGGGTTAACCCGATCAGCAACAGGCCGGTCAACGCCAATCCATAATTCAGATATTCCCAGAATAGCTGTTCCTGCTGACTTAACGGATCCAATGTGCGCGAAAACTGGCTGCGGCCACGGATAGCCAGCAATTCCCGCGCCTCCAGTGACCAGTCGATAGCATTCTCGAGCAATTCAACCGGTTTGGTGTAACGGGTACCCAGCCCCATCGAAGCAAGATTGATCATGTCATCCGCCAGAAAATCGTTGGAAGCGAACAGAATGATACGCGCCGATTCCGGAGAATGATCGATGACGCGGGTAATCACCGGTTGCGCCGCTGCCTCGGATTCGTCAGCATCCGGTTCATTGATATCCGTATCATGGCTATGATCATGATCGTGGTCATGATCCGTACTGTCCGATAACGTTTCAACGGCCAGTGGTGAAGCCTTGTCTTTGAAATAGGATTCAAAACGGCCTTCTGCAATCACCGCGAGCAAATGGCTCTCCTGCTGTTCAGCGGATGGAAAGCCGAAATCCGGATAGGTTTCAAAGTCTGGCTTAACTTCCGGATTGTCTAACGTCCATGAACGGCCGGAACTTTCCAGAAGGCGGGTGATTTTACGCGGCTCGAGACGTTGTTCATCCAGTACAATCGGCGAAGCCCAGGTCATGGTAATCTGGTTGATGCCGGATGCCAGGCCGCTGTCCTGATCAATGCTTTTTTCACGGATATCGATGAAATAGGGATAATCGATCATGCGGGTTTCCTGCAGTACAAATCCACCGATACGCCTGTCAACCGGAACCGGAAACGCGGCATTCTGCGCATCGAGCACCAGCTGTTTTTCCACCGTGATGCCATGGTGTCTGAGCCAGTCGTCCAGACCGGATTCATACGGCTGTACGCTCATTGAACCCTGCAACTCGATCAGGAATGGCGCAGTGGCCGCAATAACCGTGCCGCCACGCATAAGAAACTGATCGACCGCGAAAAGCTGTTTCGCATCGAGATTTTCGGGCGCCATCAACACCAGCAAATCCGTTTCATCCGGTAACTGCCCGCTTTTCAGATTGGTGGAAACGAGATCATGCTCCTCCGACAGCGTTTTCTGCAGCCAGCCATAACGCAGCTGGCGCCCGGGCTGGCCGAACTGCGCCATAGTCTGATCCACGGCAGGCACATGCACGGCAATCGTTTTCAGAAATCCTTTGGAAAACCGTTTTAACGCGGCCAGAATGCTTTGTTCCAGCGCGTTCTTTTCAAGATTTTCCGGTAATGGCACCTGAAACAGCCGGCCATTGCCTTCCAGCATCATATAAAACCAGAATGTTTCCGTCTCAAAAAAACCGGCGGTCATTGGCCGCAGGCCAAAATCAGCTTCAATCTGCGCGGCCAGTGCGCCGCCATCGTCATCCGGATCCAGAATTTCAACACTGAATTTGCCATCCGAACGCTGTTGCAGATCCAGCAAAACGCTGTCCAGATCGGCCCGAAAGGTCTTCAACACTTCTGGCAGCTTGTCATCCGCGGAAATATAGCCTTTAAAACTGACCGGATGCGCAATGTTGTCAAATAATGTGCCGCTGCCCTGATAGGCATACAGGGTTTTTTTGATCGCCTGGGTCAGATCGTATTCCGGATTGCGCAGATCCACGGTCAGATCGTTGTCGCCCTGTATTTTAAGGTCGATCAGATCCTGAAAACCCAGCACGATATGCTGATCGCCATACTGAATCAGAATGTTGAAATAGGAATTCACCACGGACGACTGATACTTGCTGGCAAATTGAAACGGTACAGCGCGGATACCATATTTTTCGTTGGCTTCCTGCTCGAGCTCCGGGTGTTCCTGCGGATCGACAAATTCGACTCTCAGGCGGCCATCACCTGCCAGTGCGTATTCCTTCAACAAATCCCGCAGACGGGGAACCAGCGGCGCCAGCAGCGGATGCGTCTGCGCACTGAAATAGCCACGGATCAGCATCGGTTCCTGCAGTTGCATCAGGTAGCCGCGCGTGGCATCGGATATCGAATAAATCCTGCCCTGCGTCATATCGGTACGCAGCGAACTGACCGGCGCCAGCCACAGATTAGCGGCGACAAAATTGGCTGCCAGCAATCCGATCAGCCATTTCCAGTGACGATGATTGGGATTGGCAGGATTCCCTGCCCAGCGCACCTTTTCCAGCGCCAGAATATTCAGCGCCAGAAAAACACCCACCAGGCTGACATAATAATACAAGTCACGCACATCAATCATACCGCGGGTGATTGAATCGAACCGCGCGCCTGAACCCAGCAATTTCAACAATTCAGCAGCTTCATTGCCGAACAATGCGGTCAATTTATCCGCGCCGATCAAATAAAAAATGCCACAGATGCTGATCGTCAGAATCAGACTGAAAATCTGGTTCAGCGAACGCGAACTGGCGTACAAGCCGATAGCGATGTAGGCCGCCGCCAGGAAAATGGCTGCAATATAGCCACCGATCACCGGTCCCCAATCCAGCGGACCGATTAAACTGACGGTAACCGGCAGCGGCAGCGTCAATGCCAGGGCCAGCACAATCACACCCAGACAAGCGCAGAATTTGCCCAATACCAGATGCAGGCTTTTAACCGGCGCAGTCAGCAGAAACTCCAATGTGCCGGAACGGCGTTCCTCCGCCCACATACGCATTGTGATCGCAGCCACCAGAAAAATCATCAATACCGGCATCCATTCAAACAACGGGCGCACATCGGCGATATTGCGGGCAAAAAATGTTTCCACCCAGAAAAAAATAAACAGCGTAATGGCCAGAAAAACGCCAAAGAAAATATAAGCGACAGGAGTAGAAAAAAAACCGGTGAATTCTTTACGTGCAATTTTTATCACATGATCCATTTGAACGCGTTCCCCTTATTTATCCCTTTATTTATCCATCGACTAATGCTTTTTAGTACTGGAAATTTCATCAAAAATCGTTTCGAGATCCCGGCTTTCCGGTTGCAGGGCATACAGTTTCCAGCCCGCCGAGATCACCTGCGCAGCAACCATGGCTGCGGTTTCGGATAATTCAGACTGATTACCTAATTCAAGCGCATAGCGGTATCCGCAGTATTCGGCATTCCGCGCGGAAAGATGTGCCACTGACTGCACCGCGCTGAGCGCATTAAAGTACGTCAGCGCTTGTTCAGGCGCGGCATCGACCGAAACCAGCAAGCGTTTGCCGGCGCGCAGTTCCTGCATGGTGGCGTCCAGTGCCTTGCACCCGTTGCGGATAATAATCACACGGTCACAAATCGCCTGCACCTCATGCAGAATATGCGTGGATAAAATGACCGTGGCGTGTCTGGCCAGCGACCGGATCAGTTCGCGCATCTGCTGGACTTGTGTGGGATCAAGCCCGTTGGTCGGCTCATCCAGAATCAGCAGTTTGGGGTTGTGAAGAATCGCCTGCGCCACGCCGACACGCTGCCGGTAACCACGCGACAAAGTGGCGATCACATCCGCCGCTTTGGCGGCCAGTGCTGTTTTATGAATGGCATCCTGAATACGCGGCTGACGCTCACCAGGAGCAACGCCATGCAATGCTGCGGCGTAATCCAGATAATCAATGACCGTCATCTCGGCATATAACGGATCGTTTTCCGGCAAATAACCGATAATCTGTTGAACAGCTTCGCGTTCCCGTCCGATATCGCGCCCGTCTATCAGAATGGTTCCCTCAGTGGGTTCCAGATAGCCGGTCAGCATTTTCATAATCGTCGTTTTACCCGCACCGTTATGGCCCAGCAAGCCGACAATTTCTCCTGTCCCGATTTCAAACGAGACGTTATCCACGGCCATCAAATGACCGTACATTCTTGACAATGCATCGACTTTTATCATGTCGGTAACTCCTGAGTATGCGTTTTAATGTCAGTAGCGCCAAACACAAAGGTTCTTTGATAACGCTACGACATGCGTATCGTGTAACAAACCGCCTACCAAAAAATGGGCCATATGATAGCAATCACAACAAAATTCTTGCAATAGGAATCTAGGGGTAGATGTAACTCGACTGCACGCCCAGTGGCAATCCGGAAAATGTATAGAGCAGCAAAAACAGCGTCCAGGCAACCAGAAACGTTACTGAATAAGGCAGCATCATCGCGGTCAGTGTACCGATTCCGGTATGCTTCACGTAGCGCTGGCAATATACCACCACCAACGGAAAATACGGCAGCAACGGCGTGATGATATTCGTGCTGGAATCGCCGATACGATAGGCCGCCTGCGTGAGATCCGGCGAAATACCGAGCTGCATCAGCATGGGCACGAAAATCGATGCGAGCAACCCCCATTTGGCGCTGGCGGAGCCAATGAAAAGATTGATAAAAGCCGTGATCAGCACGACACCGACAATAGTAACAGTCGGCGGCATGGCCAGCGCCTTAAGCCATGCAGCCCCCTGCAGCGCGAGCAGTATGCCCAGATTGGACTGGCCGAACGCGTACACGAATTGCGCGATGAAAAACATGATGACCAGATAATAGGCCATCTGGTGCATGGCCCGGGCCATGCCGTCAATCAGGTCTTTAGTGCTTTTCACCGTACCCACTGCAAGCCCGTATACACATCCCGGTATGAAGAACATCAGGAAAATCAGCGCGACAATGGCACGCATCAGCGGCGCTGTGCCTGATGTAAGATCACCCGTTTCATCCCGCCATGCTGAATCAGCAGGCCAGATCGTCACAACCATCACAAGAATACCGAGCAGGAAAACAAGTCCTGCTGCACGTAATCCTCTGCGTTCATGCGGTTCAAGCGCCTGCATCGTGGGCAGATCATCAAGATCGCCATCCAGTTTTGTACCGTTCAGCCGCGGCTCAACAATCTTTTCGGTCACATACCAGCCCAAACCGATAATCAGCACTGACGAAGCCGTCGTAAAAAAGTAATTATTTAACGGGTTGAGTACAATATCCGGATCGAGAATCCGGGCACCCGCCTGCGACAATCCTTGCAACAGCGGATCCAGCGACGACGGTACCAAATTTGCCGAAAAACCGCCGGATACGCCCGCAAAAGCCGCAGCAATACCCGCCAGCGGATGCCTGCCCGCCGCATAAAAAATCACGCCGCCGAGCGGTATCACCAGTACATATCCCGCATCGACCGCCGAGTGACTGATAATAGCGGCGAAAATGACCATCGGCGTTAATAACCGTCCTGGTGTAATATTCAGCAGCGCGCGCAAAGCGGCATTGATGAAACCGGTATGCTCAGCCACGCCTATACCCAGCATCGCAACCAGCACCACGCCCACCGGATGAAAATGCGAGAAGTTGGTCACCATCACCGCCAGGAATTCGGTCATCGCCACGCCGGAAAGCAGATTGTTAATGACGAGTGCTTCGCCACTGCGCGGATCGACAAGATCGAATGTGACGTACGATAACAACCATGACAATCCCCAGACGGCAAACAGCAACATAATAAACAGCACCGCCGGATCGGGAAGCCGGTTGCCGGCCCGCTCAACCGAGGCGAGAATGCGTGTAGTTAAGGTTGTTTTTGTAGTATGCTTTTCGGGCATTTCGAATTCCGCCTGTTAATCTGATGGGACCAATGCTTTCCCGTGATTACGCTCTGACTTATGCTGAGGTAGCATCAATGATCAAGAATTCTGCCCGCTGGTGAACAGAAGCGCTTTAAAGAATTCTCGGTTTGCTGCATTCATTACACCTGTCCACCACTCATTTAACGTGACTATTCCGGCTACCCACACCAATGCCATCGGCATAAAATACTCAATGTAATGCCGCATTGCCTGCATGTTCAACCGTTTCATGCGATTCCCGGAATTAAACACTATATTGTTTTTGCTGGCAAACATCTTCCGGTACCTTACGTCGTCCACTCCAGGCCGGAAACTCGCGGGAGAATTGCCACCATTGGCAACCTGTTTTTAGAACATACAGGATCGCATTGACCATCCGATGCAAGCTTAATGCGTTTGGTATCCCCGCTGCCGACACTGGCAGGCAGGGTTCCAAATAATGCCACGCCCCAGCACTTAAATCGCTCGGATAACGCTTTTTCTGTTTTTTTATTTGCACCCTCAATCAATTACTTGCAATCAAGCAACAGATTGCGACACAACCCCAATCTAGCTCTCAAATAATCCCAAATGTAAAAATACAAACAACATTTCCTGACTTTATGAAACAAGAACAACAAGATTGGGACTGTGTTTTGCAGATCCGCGCTGGCGGCAAACAACGTGCTGAAGGCATCACAACGCTTTACCGCAAATACGCGCCACAAATGAAGCGTTATTTTTGCGGCAGGGAAAATCATTAGCGCAGACTGAATATTTGTTGCAGGACGTTTTTGTGCAAGTGGTACACAACATTGACAGCTATCGTCATGAAGGTTCGTTCAGTGCATGGGATACGGGCGATTGCCCGCAATAGGCTTATCAGCGAATATCGTAAACCGGGCCATCACACCAGTGAAATAGAATTCGATGAAAATCTGATCAACAATGTTCCAATTGAAATTGATTCAGCCCACAATCCTGATCAGGAAGCATTGCAGCAGTGTGTAATAATGCTTTTCAACGTTTTAGCCTGCAACACCAAAGGCATGCGCATGCATTGACATTTTTTTCAATTTACAGGTGGACTATCGAAGAAATGAGCAGCTTTCTTGGCCGTACCCTGCAGCTACCCGGGAATATCTATCGCAATCGCGTAATTTAGAGTGCCAGAATCCAGTACACCACCTGGTGTTATTCAAAATATGATCGCGCTTGGTGAAAAATGGCTTGGGAAAGTATCCGAAGAAAAAAATCAACCCGATCACTCACGTCACGCGGCGGTGCACCGGTTTTGATTTCGGGCACGTCCGACTTGAAAAATCACCTCTTCGCAGGACTGATACGCTGACAATCTATTGGAGCGGTGGAGAACCGCCTTATCGTATACGATTGCTCGACAAAAACGACAACATCATCGTCGAGCAGAACGGCATACAACACCATTACATCACGCTATCGGCTGGAAATTATGGGCTGGAAGTATATTCGGTAACAGTTCGTCTTCATATATTGCACTGACAGTAGTCGAATCCGATCAGGCACCATCGCTCTATCACAAAATTCTTTCCCAATCATGCGCCGAAAAATTAAACAGCACTATGTTGCGCTGGCACTTGCGCGTGAACCCAGATGGCTGTTTCAGGCGTTGCAATAGGCGCAGTGGTGTGATTTACTGGATTCCAAGCAGAGTATGCTCAATGGTCAAGTGCCAGATTCGAACGCTGCCCCGGAATCAATGCAACATCAACAATAACCCGGCATTTCTTGCAATAGACAGATTTAGAAAAAAACCGGCAGCGACAACGACAACGCATAACCGAAAGGAAAAATACGATGATTCATGGCGACATACACAGCCCAATCCTGCTTGCAATGCTGTTATTACTAGTGCTGTGTTACAGCATCAATCCGTCATTTGCGGAGGATGCCGGCACGGCTGCCGCATTGAATGAGCAAGCGTTCACGCATTATCAAGCAGGAGGATATGCCGAAGCCACCCCGTTGCTTGAACGCGCACTGGCTATTCTAGAAAAAGCGCTGGGCCCCGATCATCCTGATACCGCCACGGGCCTGAATAACCTGGCGCTGCTGTATGAATCCCAGGGGCAGTATGCCCAGGCCGAA
>CAZTCY010000084.1:0-12417 GCA_964612715.1 uncultured Nitrosomonas sp.
ACTGTATAAATGACAAAAGCAGACATCAATCATAAAGAGGCCGTGCAATTTGCTAAGGATTTTTTGAGTAAGCCGGTATTGCTGAACGATTTACAAGAGATAGGACAAAGAATTGAGCGCGATCCGAAGCAGGCAGCGCGAATGGATGCGGCGATAGAAGATGCCGCAAGGAATCCCGATACAAACGATTTTGATATGTTGGTTGGATTGGCCGCCAGTCTTTTGAGAGAAGACGAAAGATTGCCGGAATTTCTTGCAGTATTCATTGCCGATGTCCTGGAAGGAAAACGAAAACGACCAACAAAGAGAGGTTCAGACAAATATACTAATTGGATACGTAATTATGAGTTATACCGAGCAGTTAAAGAAGTAGCCAGCAAATACAAGTTGCCGCATTATACGAATAACGAGCTATCAGAAAAACCCACAGCAGCAGGAATAGTTGCCAAAGCCTCAGGATATGGTGCTGATGTGATAGTTAAAGCGTTCACAAAATTCCAGAATTCTGATTCCTGCATGGGTGCCGAATAACGACATAAATCTTCACCAAGATTGTCCAGATGATGTTTGTAACAATGAACTGTTTTCAATACAAACAGGTGTTCATTAATGCAAACAGAATCAAATCAATATCCATCCATTGATCAAATCACACGATCCGCAATAACCACCGAGGAAGCGGCCTATTATCTGAATCGGAAACCGCAAACGCTGCGAGTCTGGGCGATGCGCGAAGATGGTCTAATTCGTCCGATTCGAATCAATAACCGCCTAGCCTGGCCAGTAAAGGAAATCAAGAAAGTTTTGGGCGTGGAGGTGGCTTAATGAAAAACGCCCCCATGGAAAAGGGCGCGAATGACGTATGGCTGGAGCGCCTTGAATTTTTGATTGTTCGTTTTTCTCACTTAGGGATCAGTGCCGATCTTGCCTCACTCAGTTTGTTCGAATTGTGGTCACTATATGTTTATCTGTCCCGCTTGATGGATGGCTAAACAATGGCAACAAGTTACCTTCTCCGTTTGGGTACGGTGAACAACAAAACTGGTATTCTGAAAGCCGCAAAACACAATAAACGTGAAACGCAGGCCGAACGTGGCGCGGGCGCGAATATTGACGCGTTCAGAACACGGTTAAACTATTCACTGACCACCACGGCAACGGCTGAAGAAATCGACCGTACCGCCAAAGTGTTGATGGCGCAGGCTGGCATTGATAAAACACGCAAAAATCAAGTCATGGCGTTGGAAATCATATTCAGCCTGCCTATTAGACGGCATCAACAAGACACCCGGCCATTCTTTCAGGATTGCATGAAATGGACAAAGCGGAATATTCCGGGTGTCTTGTTGTCGTTCGATATTCACCTTGATGAAAGCGCACCACATGCACACGCGCTGATTCTGCCTTTGGTTAATGGCAAAATGCAGGGTAGTGAAATCATGGGCGGCAGAGGTAATCTAATGCGGCTGATTAACCGATTTTATGATGATTTTGCTGTTAATTATGGTTTAAGCAGGAATCAGAGCAAATACCTTGCAGGCAAACAAAAGGAAGGCATTGAACAACTGGTTTTAAGCTGGCTGGCAACTGATTCGGTGATGAAATCGGCAATCTGGCCAGTTGTACGTGATGCGATCCACAGAGACCCTTTGCCATACGCGCAATTATTAGGCATTAATCAGCGCCCCGGCAACAACGGTAAAAGAAAATCATTCGTGGAAATTATGACTTCGAAGGCAAGGGTAGAGCGACAAACCCTATAGGGTTTCAAGGCGAAAAAGAACAAACCCTATCCTGTGTATAGGGTTTCCAAATCGCAGCAGTTCAAAAATGGCTGATTCAGGTAACGAAAATATGACGCAAGCAGTTGAAGGTGAATTAATACCGGCGAACATAACACCAAGACCTATTACTTACTTTCCAACGCGGCGACGGCGGAAGACTACGTTAACGCCAAGGAAGGATATTAGCCTAGTGTGGTTGTTTTGGTGGAAAACTGTGGTGTATGTGAAAAACTGTGAAAACTGAAAAACTGGAAATAGGTATTACTCCAAAGTAAAAGCGTTCCTGTGACCCTAGCCGCTGCACTCGTATGGCGCACCTCTGAAAGCCGCATGTAGTCTTAGTTTTCACAGTTTTCACAGTTTCTTTAGTTTTATTAGTTTATTTAGTTTTTTAGATTTTCAGTTTTTCACACACCGCCAGTTTTTCAGTTTAGTCGATTATCTTGATTAAGATCCGTTCTTAGTCCTTGGAGTCATTGACAAAAGCACCACACACTGGAATTATCTGTTATAATTCAATATGTTACACTAACGTTAGAGGATACAAAACATGTTAAACATCGAAACTTTGAAGAAAATGCTAGCAGGCGCTGAACGTTCATTCCAACAAATGCAAGCCGCCATAGCACCGGAACAGAAGAAAATCGAAGAGCTGCAAGGCCAAGCGGAAAAGGTCTATTCAAAACATTATATTAACGAGAAGATTCAGGAAGTTAGGGCGTCAATAAGTGACCGGCTTTATAAAATCTTTAGCGAAATCAACACAGCAGCAGAACGGGCAACGGAGTCAAGAAGATTCTTTGAATCAACAACTTTCATGCTGAGCCGTGAGCGATTCCACGAGGATGACGGGATTAACGCAGCCATGAAGCTGGCGGCCATGAGTGAGTATGTAAAAATGCCACTGTCGGATATTTACTTGATTGCTGAATCCGCCATATCTGAAAACAAGCTGGCTAGTTTTTGGATTGCACGGTTAGCGAGCCAAGAGAAGACGGAAGACCTATCCAAGTGGATCGACATTGGCAACGTGCAAACACCGGCACAGGCCGAAGGATTGCGCCTGATAGCGAACATAATTCAGGTCAAGGCAACCGCTGAACTGTCGATGCGTGGATCAGTTATTAGTCCTTTCTCACGGCCATTAAGCCCGGCCGAAAAACTGGCGTTAGCAAGACAAGCAACACCCGCATAAGTGACTGATTCAGGTAACAAAAAAATGACGCAAGCAGTTGAAGGTGAATTAATACCGGCGAACCCCGTCCGCAGCCGTTTGCGTCTCGGTAGTATCAGGGAAATAAGGCGTGAATTGCAAAAGGTTTATGAGTCCGCAAAGGCCGGGCGCATGTCCACACAGGACGCGGGCAGGTTAACGTATATCCTGCAAGCATTGGCCAACATGGTTAAGGATTCTGACCTTGAAGAACGTATTAAGAAATTGGAACAACGACATGACAAAAAATCTTGAAACACGGTTAAACGCACTAGAAGAACGCACACGGCGATTTAAGCCGATACTGATACACCGATCAAGCAAAGAAAGTCTTGAAGACGCCAGAGCGCGATATAAGCGGCTGCATGGTTGTGATCCAAAGATTGTTTTAACGTATCGCCGTATTGACTAATAACACCGGCCAGCTTTGATAATTCGTCGCGGGTTTCGCCTGTGTCGTCCCGTGGTGGCAAAAAATGGATATAGACTATAAAAAAATCTCTATCAATCAGATGGAACTAGCCCTGTGGCAGTGAATAGTTGATAATCACCGTTACTGACACGGCGAATGTAGCCGGATATGGGCTTTGTCTTTTTGCTTGATGCGTTCCCTTCCATGTGCATTTACTCCGTTTAGAAATTGATTAAAAAGTCTACACGGAGGCTACATGGCCACTTTAAAACAAAAAAGCACTTAACACGATCTTGTGTAAGTGCCTGATTTTATTGGTAGGTCGTGCGCGATTCGAACGCGCGACCAACGGATTAAAAGTCCGCTGCTCTACCAGCTGAGCTAACGACCCGAAAAAGAAAAACGGGATTATACCCCAATTGAACTTTAATGCCCAAGTAGTTTGTATCAATTTTCTGATATCGGTGGATTGTTGCTGTTTTCAGTACCTTTCAAATTTTTTGGATTTAACAGATTTCAGTATTACCATTAAGAATGCGAAAGAAAAATACATCGATTCGGAAAACGGCGCGTGATAACAAGAAGTATTCAAACATCAGCATTGTTGGCCGCTGGTTCTTGAAACTGTCTCTTTGGGCGATTTATGTCATTTTTATGTACCAGCTCTGGCTGCTTTTTCATGTGCTTTACTGGAAACATAACAATCCCCAAAGCACTGCATTTATGGTGCGTCAATTGAACATCCTGCGTGCTGATAATCCTGATGCAGTGCTGCATCACCAGTGGATATCCTATCGACATATTTCGGATGCGATGAAACGGGCGGTTGTTGCCGCCGAAGACAGTCATTTTTTACAGCACAGCGGATTTGATTATGACGCGATCTGGAATGCCTTTAAAAAGAATCTCGCGCAGGGCAGTATCACTGCCGGTGGGTCTACCATCAGTCAGCAATTGGCAAAAAATCTTTTTCTGTCCGATAATAAGTCTTTTTTGCGAAAAGCGCAGGAAGCCATTATCACGGTTATGCTGGAACAGGTTATGTCCAAGCAGCGCATACTGGAAATTTACTTGAATGTCATAGAATGGGGTAACGGCGTATTTGGCGTGGAAGCGGCTGCACAGCATTACTTTAGCCGATCCTCCGCTGTCCTTACGCCCCATCAGGCGGCTTTGCTGGCGGCAATGATTACCCGCCCGCGCTACTATGATAATAATCGGGATTCGCCGCATTTGTTAAAAAAAAGAGACATATTTCTTAAGCGCTTGCATTCCGCAAAAGTCCCTTGAACAGTTTTTCTGTTTCTTTGTTACATTTGTAAACCTGATGCGCGCCGGTTAGTCCAAGAGGATTCATACAGAGAAGAGAGTATTCATTATTCTCGTTGACTTATCATAATTTTTCGAACGTACCCAAAACAATCAGCCAATCATGACAGAAGAAAATAATAACAAGGATAGCGAGAAGCTGCAGACCTATTTGCAGCGCGTCATCGTGCTGTTGAGCAAATACAAACTGCTGGAGGGGTTTGTCAATCTGCAGGACGAGCTGGATGAAACACTGGTAGATTCTTCAGTACAAAAAAAGAGTCTGGATGAATTGCAGCAATTGCTGGACAAACTGCATCCAGCGGATATCGCCCATATTCTGGAAGCTTTGCCGTTGGAAGACAGGCTGATGATCTGGGGGATGGTCAAGCCGGAATATGACGGTGAAGTGTTGCTGGAGGCATCCGATGCGGTGCGGGAAACGCTGATTACCGACATGGGTACGCATGAGTTAGTCGCTGCAGCTGAACAACTTGATGCGGATGAAATTGCCGATCTTGCACCGGATTTGCCACAGGATGTCATGGAGGATGTGTTCCGTTCGCTGCCGATTGCAGAACGCGAGCAATTGCGCGCAGCAATGTCGTATCCTGAAGATTCCGTTGGCGCTTTGATGGATTTCGATGTGATAACCGTGCGCGAAGACGTGCGCCTTGAAGTTGTACTGCGTTATTTGCGGCGTCTGGAGGAATTGCCGGATCATACGGATCAATTATTCGTGGTCGATCGGGAAGAACATTTAAAGGGCGTTTTGCTGATTAGTAAGATTCTGGTCAGCGATCCGGATACTCTGGTAGAGAATGTGATGTCCAGGGAAATGATCACGCTGCACCCGGGCGACAAGGCGCAGGACGCGGCATACGCGTTTGAGCGTTATGACCTGGTATCCGCATCCATCATCGATCATGATAAAAAACTGCTTGGCAGAGTGACCGTTAATATGGTTATTGACTATATCCGTGAGAAGTCGGAAAACGAAGCGCTGCATCTGGCCGGCTTGCGAGAAGAGGAAGATCTTTTTGCTCCGGTGTTGAAAAGCGTCAGAAACCGCTGGGTGTGGCTTGCCATTAATCTTGTCACGGCGTTTGTCGCTTCACGTGTTATAGGCTTATTCGAAGATTCTATCGAAAAACTCGTTGCGCTTGCGGCTTTGATGCCTATCATCGCAGGTATTGGCGGCAATTCGGGTAATCAGACGATTACTATGATTGTGCGCGCATTGGCTTTGGACCAAATCAATTCCGGCAGCGCCTGGAAGCTTATCCGCAAGGAAATCGGCGTAAGCATAGTGAATGGATTAATATGGGGTGCTGTGGTCGGTTTGTTTACTTTTGCGATTTATCAGAATATTGAACTGGGGTTGGTGATGATGCTGGCCATGTTGTTGAATCTGTTGCTAGCGGCGCTGCTGGGTGTGCTCATTCCAATGACACTGCGCAAATTTGGCCGTGACCCTGCGCTGGGTTCCAGCGTCTTGATTACAGCGGTAACCGACAGTGGCGGCTTTTTTATTTTTCTAAGCCTTGCGACACTCTTTTTGTTATAAACACGGATTTTGCTTCAGCAAAAACTACACTACTGAAGATAATCGTACAAACATCAGTATTACAGAAAAAGCTGCTACTTGACGCATAAAAATTGGGTTTATTGAGGTTTCTCGGCTGATTCCGGACATGGCGCGATCCAGGAAGAACCCACGTGCTCGGTCATGTCATCAGCAATGTGTAGCACTAGACCAGGTCTTTACGCAATTCTATCCCATGTTGCATGCTGCAAAACCATAAGCCGGTTGGCATTTTCGAATCATTGCGTATTCGAAAGCTAAAATAATCGAAACGGATAGCTGTCAATCGGGCGGTTGTCCGTTTTTATTTTTTGAATGCGTACTATTTTTATTCCCTGACAGATTCGGGATTTTCTGCGTAATCTTTTATCAATTTGTCAGAAAATATTCTTCCATTCACGTAATGCGGTGAAAACTTCAATCGGATCGGTGAGCTTTCTTTCAGTGAATTGTTCCACATGGTGGATAATTTCAGGATGCTGGCAACGCAGAAATGGATTGCAGGCTTTTTCAGTCGCCATGTCGGTGGGCAGTGTCGGTAAGCATCGTTGCCGCATTTGATTTGCCCGTTGTTCCAGTTTTCGTAAATCATCGTTGCCGGGTTCCACAGTCCTGGCGAAACCGATATTTCCAAGTGTATATTCATGCGCACAGTAAACCCATGTATTATCCGGTAAGGAAACCAGTTTCTGCAGCGAGCCATACATCTGTTGCGGCGTGCCTTCAAAGATGCGGCCACAGCCACAGGCGAATAACGTATCGCCGCAAAACAGCATATTTTCCGGTTGATTGGCTATGAAATATGCGATATGCCCGCGTGTATGGCCGGGTATTTCAATGACATCAAGCGTTAATGCCAGGGGTGCGAGCTGAACACGATCTCCTTCCCGCACAGGATAAGTGACAGTGGGTATTTTTTCTTGTAGCGGACCGTAGACAGGCAATGCATAGCGTTCAATCAATCGCAGGTTGCCGCCGGTGTGGTCGCTGTGGTGGTGCGTTATTAAAATGGCGATGGGTTGTAACCGGTGTGCTTCCAGGTAGCTTATCACGGGTGCTGCATCACCTGGGTCGACGATTACAGCATGCACAGTATTATGGATAATCCAGATATAATTGTCCCTGAAGGCGGGTACAGGATAAATTTGCAGGTTATTATTCATGTCGGATTATGGTCGGGTGGAATAATGAATGATTATTTGACGATGCAGATGCGCTTTCAATCCGATTACGCTTACTGAGAATTTCAAAAAAGGTGCCCCATGCTGCCGTATCGATGTTACTCATGACTAATTGCAATCTCCCCGGAACTTGCTGCAAATATCACAAATCTCATTATTTGATTCATTTAAATCAAATGATTTGATCATCATAAACCGCTTCTTTCTTAATTGACCGGCATGACTGAACAGACAGTATATAACACACAGGCATCACTGACAGAGCCATGCTGGTTCGCTACATCGCTGGGGCAATATATCATTAATAATGAATTTAGATATTTTGACCAGACAGTGGCTAATATCTTTGGTTATAACGCGATGCAGCTGGGCCTGCCGCACTATGATTTTTTACGGACGAACCGCATGCCGCTCAGATTCTCGGCCGGTTATGAAAATGCTGCAGCGCTGCGTACACGGGTGGAGCATCTGCCTGTTGTCAGTGACAGCATTGATCTTGTGATCATGCCACATGTGCTTGAATTTAACGCCAATCCGCATCAAATCCTGCGGGAAGTTTACCGCATTCTAATTCCTGAGGGGCATGTCGTCATATCCGGGTTTAATCCTTTCAGTTTGTGGGGTCTTCAGCGGCATTTCGCATCCAGCCGCAACGAATTTCCCTGGAATGGGCATTTTATTGCATTGCCGCGTTTGAAAGACTGGCTGAAATTACTCAATTTTGAAATGAGAGGTGGCAAGCTATGCTGTTATACACCGCCTTTCACCAAGGAAAACTGGCGTCAACGTTTTAAATTTATGGAAGACGCAGGTGATCGCTGGTGGCCGATTTCCGGTGGCATTTATTTTTTGCATGCGGTAAAACATAAACATTGCATGCGTCTTATTAAACCCAGCTGGAAAACCAGTTTGGCTGGAAAAAGAAAAATAGCGGCCGCTACACAGCGTACCAAGCAATGATATCCGGAACGCGATAGGATGGTTGTTTTCTCAAATGGTTGAGGGAAAGAAAGATAAAATCGTCGAAATATATACCGACGGTGCGTGCAAGGGTAATCCCGGCATAGGCGGCTGGGGGGCGTTACTTAAATATGGCGGGCATGAACAGGAAGTTTACGGTGGCGAACCGCATACCACCAATAATCGCATGGAGCTGCTTGCGGCCATTCGTGCTTTGGAAATGTTGAAACGCCGCTGCAAAGTGCAGTTGCACACGGACTCTCAATATGTGCATAAAGGCATTAACCAATGGATACAATCCTGGAAAGCACGTGACTGGAAAACAGCCAATAAAAAGCCGGTCAAGAATGCGGATTTATGGCACGTATTGGATCAATTAACGCAACAACACGACATCGAATGGATCTGGGTACGCGGACATGCCGGGCATGAAGGGAACGAACGAGCCGATGCGCTGGCAAATCGTGGTGCTGGAGCAATAATCGCAGAAAATTCGAACAAGCCATTGAAAGGAGGTTGAGTCTATAACATGCGACAAATCGTACTGGATACAGAAACCACGGGACTGGAATACAAATTGGGACACCGCGTTGTCGAAATCGCTGCGGTTGAAATCTGTAACAGGCAATTAACGGGAAACCATTTTCATCAATACCTGAACCCTGAGCGTGATAGCGATGCTGGCGCTTTGCAGATTCACGGACTGACGCGCGAGTTTCTTGAAGACAAACCCAGGTTCAGCGAAATTTGTAAATCACTTCTTGAATTCATAAACGGTGCGGAATTGATCATTCACAACGCATCGTTTGACGTCGGGTTCCTGAACCATGAACTGGGGCTGGCAAAGCAGCAGGCGCTGGATACTTATTGCGCTGGGGTTACTGATACGCTCAAACTGGCTAAAGAGCTTCACCCCGGAAAACGCAACAATCTGGATGCGCTATGTGAGCGTTATAAGGTCGACAATTCCAGGCGGACACTGCATGGCGCGTTATTGGATGCGGAGCTTCTGGCTGAAGTTTATCTTGCAATGACGCGCGGACAGGAGTCATTGTTAATCGATCTTGATCTGCAGAATCCGGTCGATCATTTTGCCACCTGTGATGTCGGAAACCTGAATCTGCGAGTTTTATCCGCATCTGCCGCGGAAATGGAACGGCATGACACGCTTCTGGCACATATCGACAAAGAAAGTAATCATCGCTGCATATGGAGAAAATTGCAGTCGATCAATAATAGTTGAGTGGTTCTTATTTCAGGAACCCATCGCTTTCATTCCCGCCACCGGCCGGCAGAACGTAATTGCTGCTTCAGTCCTTGCAGTGGAAAGTCCTGGGCATAGGCCTTCTTAGCAAAATGAGTCGCTTTTTCATAGTCTCTTTTTTTTAAATAAACCAGTCCGAGATTATAGGCCGTCAACGGATTATCCGGTTCAAGGTCATTCGCAAACAACAGTTGTTCAAGTGCCAGATCCAGTTTGTTGATTTTCAGCAAATGGTTGCTAAAAACCAGACGCGCCATAGCATCATCCGGCTTGAACCGTATAGCACGTTCAAAATAACACAGCGCTGTATACCTTGCACCTCGCGGTTGAGGCGTTCTGTCTCTGATACTTAATCGACTCATTGCTTCCAGCGCGCGATGATGGTTCGGGTAAGCTCTCAGGGTAAAATCAAGGTCAGCACCGAGTGAACTCGTATCGCCAGAAATGAGTTGTTCAACATTTTTTGAGAAATGGTGATCTTCAACGACTTTGAGATGCGCTCTTTGTGCATTGGTATAGTCAAAAGGACCGTTCTGACCATTATCCAGATCGCCGCAAATGGGTGATGCCAAGCTTATATTTACACCCAACAGAAAAAATACAGCTGCTAAAGTCGATAAATGTTTCATAATGTAGCCATTATATCCATTTAAAACGATTGCTTTACAATTAATTACTTTGGCCATTACGCGTGCAAAAACACGAGAAAAGTTTCCTCAGGCAGGCATAATCTTGCCATCAAATGACCCAGGCTTACAATCATTAAATAAAGTTCAGCTATGAATAGTGCACACAATGCATACCAATCATTTGAGAAAAATGTGCCGCAACTGAAAGAAACGCTGACTAAAAAAGGACTATACAAGCCGTTGCTGCCACGCATTGCAGTGCGCAACCGGTATACAGGCAGTCATCTGAGGCATGTGTTCAGTGATGGGCCGCCGCCGACGGGGTTGTGTTATTGTGTCAATTCCGCCGCCCTGAAATTTATTCCACACAACGATCCGCAGGCAATGGGTTATGGCGAATATGCCACCCGGTTTGATGATCAGCCCATGCGTAACAATAGTGCAAACCCTGCCTGAAATGTCAGAGAGCAATGAACATGAAGCAAAGCTGGGCGCATTGCTGACAGACAAACAGTTACCGTCATTACCCCACGCCATCGCCTGTTTCTCGGGCGTATTTCTAATGATTTCATCGGGCTTGTTTATTTTTGAAATCAGCCTGCATGTCATCATGTTTCTGGCACTGATCTGGGTTGTGATTCAGGCATCCTGGCTCGGGCATTCATTTATCGTCGTACGGCAAATGATGAATCACGGCATCAGCAAGGCACTGCCCGCGCTTTATATTTTCCTGCTAATCGGCATGGTGATTGCAAGCTATATGCAAAGCGGCACAATCGCGGGCCTGCTCTATTACGGGATTGATTGGCTTAATCCGGTTATTTTTCTGCCTGTCGGACTGGTTTTATGCTGCTTCATGTCACTGGCAACCGGTACTTCGTGGGGAACGGTAGGGACGCTCGGTATCGTTATGATCGGCATTGGAGAAGCGATGGGTATACCTGCGCCTCTGGTGGCGGGTATGGTTATTTCTGGCGCTACATTCGGCGATAAATTATCGCCGATATCCGATACGACCAATCTGGCCGCCATGAGTGCGGATACCCCGCTTTACCGCCATATTCACTCCATGCTCTATACGACAGCGCCGACATTGGTAATCGTGATTGGTCTGTTTATTGTACTGGGTATTCAATTTACCGATACGGCATTACCCAGAACGCATATTGAAGACATCCGGTCTGCGCTGTCCGGCGCGTATCAGTTGAATCCATGGGTTACCCTGTCACCGCTGATCATGATGTTTGTGTTGAGCATGAAACGCTATGCGCCTGAAATCAGTATGACGGCGAGTATTCTGCTCGCCATGCTGATCGCCGTTTTTTACCAGGGAAAAAACAGTATCGACGTATTGAACGCACTCTGGTTGAATACGGATGGCACGACCGGTATTGACAACCTCGATGCGCTGTTGGGTCGTGGCGGTATTTACAGCATGGCCTGGACCCTGTTGCTCTCAGTCATGGCGCTAGCGTTGGGTGGCATATTGCATCACGCCGGTTTTTTACGTGTCCTACTGGTGAGTATTATTGCCCATATCAAACGCGTCAGCACCTTGATTGCCGCCACAATTACTGCCGGTTTCATGGGTAATATCGCGATGGGCGAAGCGTATATATCGATCATTCTGAATTGTCAGCTGTTTAAAAGCACCTATGAGGAAAAGGCGGTCGATAAAGCCATACTGTCGCGTTCTGTAGAGGAAGGGGCAACACTGACCACAGCATTGATACCCTGGACAACGACCGGCACATTTTATGCTGCCACGCTGGGTATCGCGACACTGGATTATGCGCCATATGCTTTGCTGAATCTGTTGAATCCTTTTGTTTCCATCATCATGGCATTTCTGGGGTTGGGGATGTTACAGAATAAAATCAACAGATAAGCGAATGATGGGTTGATGTGGCTATGGCAGCCGATAAGGAGCGGAACTGATCCGGTTAATCATGGTCTGGTCTCGGCGATTTATTTTGCCGTTCAAACCGGTAAAATGCGAGCTTCCCCATCAGATTGGGCAGGAACCGGATCGGCCGGTCTTTCTTCATGACGCGGCGTTCCAGGATTTTTGCATCGCACTG
>CAZTCY010000085.1:0-12281 GCA_964612715.1 uncultured Nitrosomonas sp.
CTTCCTCTTCGACCACCCTAGACTACTGAGTCAGTGCTTTCGTGTCAAGTCGATTGACACGCGGTTACCGACAATTCCGCTATATCGTCTGCTCGTCACTTTCGCTTTTTTCTTCAAGAATCTGTGTCAATTCTGGCAGATCCTGTTTCTTACGTGCGTTATGAAACGATAATCCGGTACCGGCAGGTACTAATCGTCCAACAATAACGTTTTCTTTGAGTCCCCGCAATTCGTCTTTCTTACCCATAATGGCAGCTTCGGTCAGTACGCGGGTTGTTTCCTGGAATGATGCAGCTGAAATAAATGAATCCGTTGATAAAGATGCTTTTGTAATACCCAGTAGCATATATTCATATGTTGCGGGCGATTTATTCTCAGCGATTAATCGCTCATTTTCATTAAGCAAGTCTGCACGCTCAACTTGTTCTCCGGGTATGAAAAATGAATCACCCGCATCAACGATTTGTACTCTGCGCAGCATCTGTCTGACGATAACTTCAATATGCTTATCATTAATTTTAACACCTTGCAGACGATAAACATCCTGCACTTCATCTGTAATGTAGCGCGCCAACGCTTCAACACCTTGCAAACGTAAGATATCACGAGGATCGGCAGGTCCGTCGACAATAATTTCTCCTTTATTAACGACTTGTCCGTCATGTGCCATTACATGCTTATCTTTAGGAATCAAGTATTCGTGCGATATTCCCTCGAGATCAGTGATGACCAGGCGTTGCTTACCTTTTGTATCTTTACCAAATGAAACAATTCCAGTAACTTCTGCCAGCATTCCGGCATCTTTAGGAGAACGTGCTTCAAACAACTCAGCCACTCTCGGCAATCCACCTGTAATATCTCTTGTTTTTGAAGTTTCCTGAGGAATACGCGCCAGCACTTCACCGACGCTCACCTGTTGACCATCTCGTACCGTTATGATACTGCCAATCTGGAAGGTAATACTTACCGGTTGAGTGCTGCCTGCAATTTTTATTTCCTGACCATCCTCATCCAGGAATTTTACCAACGGCCGCAATCCTTTTGATTGCATAACACCTCGTCGTTTCGGATCGATAACAACAAGAGTTGACAACCCGGTTACCTCATCGATTTGTTTAGCAACCGTAACGCCCTCTTCTACGTTCTCAAAACGCACTTTGCCGGTATATTCCGTAATAATGGGACGCGTATGCGGATCCCACATCGTCAATATCTGGCCGGCTTTTACATGTTCGCCATCACGCACCAGCAGCGTCGCGCCATAAGGCGCTTTATGGCGCTCCCGTTCGCGTCCACTTTCATCCGTAATAATGACTTCACCACTTCGTGAAATGGCAATCAGCTCATTCTGAGCATTGGTCACGTAACGCATTGTTGACGAATACTGCACAACACCACTTGATTTACCTTCAACCTGACTTGCAACCGCAGTTCTCGATGCAGCGCCCCCAATGTGGAAAGTACGCATGGTTAATTGAGTACCAGGCTCCCCGATTGATTGTGCCGCAATAACGCCAACAGCCTCACCGACATTAACGAGTGATCCCCGTCCCAGGTCCCTTCCATAACATTTGGCACACAGACCATATCGTGTTTCGCAGGTTAATGGCGTACGCACTTTCACTTCATCTATGCCGCATGATTCAATCATTTCAACGGCCACTTCATCAAGCAGGGTCCCTGCGGGATACAGTATTTCCTGATTGTCTGGGTTTACGACGTCATTAACAACAACCCGTCCAAGAATACGCTCTCTTAGTGCTTCTATGATTTCACCGCCTTCAATCAGCGCTTTCATATTAACGCCTTCACCCGTATTACAATCGACTCCCGTGACTACCAGATCTTGCGTCACATCCACCAATCGGCGTGTCAGGTAACCGGAGTTGGCCGTTTTAAGTGCTGTATCCGCAAGCCCTTTACGTGCGCCATGGGTAGAAATGAAGTATTGCAAAACGTTAAGGCCTTCGCGGAAATTTGCTGTAATCGGTGTCTCAATGATTGAACCATCAGGTTTTGCCATTAAACCACGCATACCGGATAATTGCCTGATCTGCGCCGCTGAGCCGCGCGCCCCCGAGTCGGCCATCATATAAATCGAATTAAACGACTCCTGAAGTACCTCATTGCCTGAATCATCAACTTTCACTTCACCGGTTTGTTGGTCGCTCACCGGTTCGACACCGAGCTGCTCCATCATGGCCTTAGCCACCTGATCACCCGCACGTCCCCAGATATCAACAACCTTGTTATAACGCTCGCCTTGTGTCACCAAACCCGATGTGTACTGCCCTTCGATTTCCTTGACTTCCTTTTCTGCTGCTGCTATCAACGCACTTTTTTGCTTAGGAATAAGCATGTCGTCGGCACAAATCGAAATACCCGCTTTGGTTGCATAGCTGAAGCCGGCATACATCAATTTATCTGCAAAAATCACAGTTTCCCGTAAACCGCAAAGACGGAAACTGGCATTGATCAGTTTAGATATTTCTTTTTTCTTCAATGCCTTGTTAAGGAGAGAAAAAGGCAATCCTGGTGGAAAGTTCTCAAACAGCAATGTACGACCTACCGTTGTTTCATAACGCGTAATTTTTTCGCATTGTTCTTCTTCCGTATCCTTGCCGATTTCCTTAATGCGCACACTTATTTTGGCATTCAGCTCAACTTGCCGGCTTTCATAGGCACGAGAAACTTCACTCACGTCGGCAAAGATCATACTTTCACCTTTTGCACCTACTTTTTCACGTGTTGTGTAATACAGTCCGAGAACGATATCCTGAGATGGCACAATAATGGGTTCGCCATTCGCCGGTGACAAAATGTTATTGGTGGACATCATCAATGTACGGCACTCCATTTGTGCTTCCAATGATAGCGGGACGTGTACCGCCATTTGATCGCCATCAAAGTCGGCGTTAAACGCCGCACAAACCAGAGGATGCAGTTGAATGGCTTTACCTTCAATCAACACCGGTTCGAATGCCTGAATACCCAATCGGTGCAGAGTCGGCGCCCGATTAAGCATCACCGGATGTTCGCGAATAACTTCTTCAAGAATATCCCAAACTATTGGGCTTTCGCTTTCCACTTCACGTTTGGCTGCTTTGATTGTACTGGCAATACCCATAATCTCCAATTTATTAAAGATGAAGGGTTTAAATAGCTCAAGCGCCATTTTTTTAGGTAAGCCACACTGATGCAATTTGAGTTGCGGACCAACGACAATAACCGATCTTCCCGAATAATCCACCCGTTTACCCAGCAGATTCTGACGGAAACGACCGCCCTTGCCTTTAATCATATCGGCCAACGACTTTAGCGGGCGCTTGTTCGCACCCGTCATGGCTTTGCCGCGTCGGCCATTATCCAGCAATGAATCGACGGCTTCCTGAAGCATACGTTTTTCATTCCGAACAATAATATCGGGCGCTTTTAATTCCAACAAACGCTTTAATCGATTATTGCGGTTAATGACGCGCCGATAAAGATCATTCAGATCGGAGGTCGCAAAACGTCCGCCATCCAATGGAACCAGGGGACGCAAATCTGGTGGCAATACCGGCAATACCGACAAGATCATCCATTCCGGTTTTATACCTGATTTACTGAATGCTTCCAGTACCTTCAGGCGCTTGGAAATTTTCTTGATTTTCGTTTCAGAACCGGTACTTTCCATTTCGCGACGAAGATTTTCAATTTCTTCAACGGTATCAAGACTGGCCAGCAAATCCCGCACGGCTTCTGCACCCATACTGGCACTAAAATCATCGCCGTACTCTTCAGTCTTCAACAGGTAATCATCTTCAGTCAACAATTGACCCCGGGTGAGTGTCGTCATTCCTGGATCGGTAACGGCATACGCTTCAAAATACAAAATCCGCTCAATATCGCGCAACGTCATATCAAGAACCATTCCAAGTCTTGATGGCAATGATTTCAAGAACCAGATATGGGCCACAGGTGACGCAAGTTCAATATGACCCATGCGTTCTCTGCGTACCTTAGAAAGCGTAACCTCAACACCGCATTTTTCGCAGATCACGCCACGATGCTTCAAGCGCTTATATTTTCCGCATAAGCATTCATAATCTTTTACCGGACCAAAGATCTTGGCGCAAAACAAACCGTCTCTCTCAGGTTTAAATGTTCGGTAATTGATCGTTTCAGGTTTTTTTACTTCACCATATGACCATGAACGGATTTTTTCCGGCGAAGCAAGCCCGATCTTGATCGCATCAAATTCTTCTTTGTGGGTAACCTGTTTAAATAAATCTAGCAATGCTTTCATGTCTTACTCCTGTTCATCAGGGGCAATTTAAATTATCAGAATAGGTTTTTTTTAAAACTACTTGCTGCTGTTACAAAACTTAACTCTTTAATAACAGCAATTGATGCGCTTATCCTGGTACTATCAATTTTGCTCCAAGTCAATATCCATACCCAGAGAACGTATTTCTTTTACCAACACATTAAATGATTCTGGCATACCTGCATCTATTTTATGGTCACCTTTCACAATGCTCTCGTAAACTTTTGTTCGGCCAGCAACATCATCCGATTTAACCGTCAACATTTCTTGCAGTGTATAAGCAGCACCGTAAGCCTCAAGCGCCCAGACCTCCATCTCACCAAAACGCTGTCCGCCAAACTGAGCTTTACCGCCCAACGGCTGCTGCGTTACCAGACTATAAGGACCGGTCGAACGTGCATGCATCTTGTCATCAACCAAATGATGAAGCTTCAGTACATGCATGTAACCCACTGTCACAAGACGATCAAATGCTTCACCTGTGCGTCCGTCATATAACGCTACTTGACCGGATGTCGGTAAATCCGCCAATTGCAGCATATCTTTTATTTCATGTTCGGTTGCACCATCGAAGACAGGTGTTGCAAATGGCACACCATCTGTGAGATTGCCCGCTAAATTCATTATCTCGCCATCAGTCAACGAAGCGATATCCTCTTTTTTTCCACTCTGGTTATAAACTCTGTCCAGAAGTGCTCTTATTTCAGCAGCATTCTTTTGTTCTTGCAGCATTTTTTCAATTTTTCTGCCGAGCCCCTTCGCTGCCCACCCTAAATGTACTTCAAGAATCTGGCCGACATTCATCCTTGAAGGTACCCCCAGAGGATTCAGAACAACATCAACCGGAGTTCCATCAGCCATGTACGGCATATCTTCCAAAGGTACAATTTTGGAAATAACACCCTTATTTCCATGGCGTCCGGCCATTTTATCACCGGGCTGCAGACGTCTTTTGACCGCGATGTAGATCTTGACCATTTTTTGTACACCGGGCGGCAATTCATCGCCTTGAGTAAGTTTTTTCTTTTTCTCCTCAAATGCTTCATCGAAAGCTTTTCGCTTTTGCGCCATACTCTCGCGCATTTGCTCGAGCTGTACGCTGGCTTCTTCATCAGCCAAACGAATATCAAACCAGAAATGTGGGTCGATCTCCTTTAAATATTCCATCGTGATCTTCGTTCCCTTGACTATCTTTTTCGGCCCACCCGTCGCGATCCTGCCGGCTAATAAACGCTCAAGTCGGGAGAATGCATCTTCTTCAACAATACGCATCTGGTCGGCCAGATCTTTTTTGTATCGATCCAACTCATCATCAATAATCTGCTGCGCACGCTTGTCACGCTCGATTCCTTCACGTGTAAATACCTGAACATCGATAACAGTACCTGATATACCGGACGGTACACGCAGCGAAGTATCCTTGACGTCTGAAGCCTTTTCACCAAAAATTGCACGAAGTAATTTTTCTTCCGGCGTGAGCTGCGTTTCACCTTTGGGTGTCACTTTACCTACCAGAACATCTCCCGCTTCAACCTCGGCTCCGATATATACTATTCCGGATTCATCAAGACGACTGATCTGATGTTCCGACAAGTTGGGTATATCCGCTGTAATTTCTTCGGTTCCCAGTTTTGTATCCCGGCTGACGACCGATAATTCCTCAATATGAATCGAAGTAAAGCGATCTTCCGAAACGATACGCTCCGAAATCAGTATCGAATCCTCAAAGTTATAGCCATTCCATGGCATAAACGCCACGAGCATATTCTGTCCCAGCGCAAGCTCTCCCTTATCCGTGGATGCACCATCGGCGATCACATCTCCTTTCTCAATCTGATCGCCGATATTGACCAAAGGTCTTTGATTAATATTGGTATTCTGATTCGATCGGGTATATTTGATCAGATTATAAATATCTACACCAACTTCACCCACACTTGTTTCTTCATCATGAACACGCACGACAATGCGGCCGGCATCGACATAATCTACGATTCCACCGCGTTCTGCACGTACCGTAGTTCCGGAATGCACGGCAACAACCCGTTCAATTCCTGTACCGACCAGCGGTTTCTCGGCACGCAGACAAGGTACAGCCTGACGTTGCATATTAGATCCCATTAATGCGCGGTTTGCGTCATCGTGCTCTAAAAAAGGAATCAACGAAGCGGCGACTGAAACAATTTGCGCTGGGGCGACATCCACATATTCAATACGCTCTGGCGCTGAAAGGGTGAATTCATTCTTATGACGACAGGACACAATCTCACTTTTGAATTTTCTATTTTCATCAAGTTCAGCATTGGCCTGTGCAATAACGTAATTACCTTCCTCTATTGCAGACAGATACTCAATTTCATCCGTCACGCGACCTTCACGAACTTTTTGATAAGGTGTTTCTATAAAACCATACTCATTAGTCTGTGCATATAACGCAAGAGAGTTTATCAAACCAATATTCGGACCTTCGGGTGTTTCAATCGGACACACACGTCCGTAATGCGTCGGATGCACATCGCGCACCTCAAAACCGGCCCGCTCGCGCGTCAAACCGCCCGGACCCAAAGCAGAGATACGACGTTTATGCGTTATTTCAGATAATGGATTTGTCTGATCCATAAACTGTGACAACTGGCTGGAGCCAAAAAACTCTCGCGCTGCAGCCGATACAGGTTTGGCATTGATCAGATCGTGCGGCATCAGATTTTCAGATTCCGCCTGACTCAGACGCTCTTTAACGGCACGTTCTACACGAACCAGCCCCGATCTAAATTGATTCTCCGCAAGCTCACCCACTGAACGGACACGACGATTCCCAAGGTGATCAATATCGTCAATCTCGCCACGGCCATTACGTAACTCAACCAGAATCTTAATCACAGCAATGATGTCTTCATTAGATAGCGTCTGTGATCCTGTTAGTTCTTCACGACCAACACGACGATTGAACTTCATTCTCCCAACGACAGACAAATCATAGCGTTCAGCAGAATAGAATAATCCGCTGAACAATGCTTTTACAGCTTCTTCGGTAGGTGGCTCCCCTGGACGCATCATGCGATAAATTGCCACTTGAGCCGTTGTTTCATCGATTGTTTCGTCGATTTTTAATGTTTGCGAAATGTATGGACCGTAATTAAGGTCATTGACATACAAAGTATTAACTCGATCTATAGCCGATGTTCTGATTTTGTTCAGAATTTCTTCTGTAATTTCTTCATTGACAGGCGCCAATACTTCACCAGTCTCTTTATCGATGACATTTTGCGCCAGGATACGGCCAATCAAAAACTCCTCTGGAACCTCCAACTGGTTTATTTTTGCTTCCTGTAGCTCTCGAATATGCTTAGCCGTTATTCTTTTGTCCTTTTGGACTATAATTTTGCCGCCACCTGATTTGATATCGAAACTTGCGACCTCTCCACGCAATCTTTCAGGAACCAGATCAAATAAGAATGTATTTCCTTTGATTGAAAAGCTATCGAAAATAAAAAACTCTTCCAGAATTTGCTCAACCGTATATCCAATTGCCTTCAATAGTGTTGTTACCGGCATTTTGCGACGGCGATCAATTCTAAAAAACAAACAATCTTTAGGATCAAATTCAAAATCAAGCCATGAGCCACGATAAGGAATAATTCTTGCTGAAAACAATAACTTACCTGAAGAATGTGTTTTTCCTCGATCATGTTCAAAAAATACCCCGGGAGAACGATGCAGCTGTGACACAATAACACGTTCTGTACCATTGATTACAAACGATCCTGTATTTGTCATCAATGGGATCTCTCCCATGTACACTTCTTGTTCTTTGATTTCTTTGACCGTCGGTTTGGATATTTCCTTGTCCAGAATCGTCAATCTGACTTTTGCCCGTAAAGACGCTGCATAGGTTAATCCACGCTGCTGACATTCTTTTACATCGAATACAGGTTCACCCAGTTCATAGCTGATGAAATCCAGTCGCGCATTTTTAGTGTGACTTTCAATCGGAAAAATCGAATTAAAAGCGGCCTGCAATCCAAGATCTATGCGTTTGTTCGGTGGAGTATTCGCCTGTAAAAACGAGGCATAAGATTCAAGCTGAGTTGCGAGGAGAAATGGAATAGGTAAAACACTGTCTCGTTTTGCAAAACTTTTACGAATACGTTTTTTTTCGGTAAACGAATAGCCCATTAATTTTCTCCGGGAGAAAAGAATGAAGATTGAAGAATTATGGAATCATGATGCTCTGGTCTGATCATGCTTAAACATGTAATAAGAAACCAGATAGTTAAATACCAAAGGCTGACAGCCAATTTTATCTGCCAGCCCCTGATATTCGAATGAAAATTTACTTAATTTCGCAAGTAGCGCCTGCTTCGGTCAATTGCTTTTGAATTGATTCTGCATCTTCTTTTGATACACCTTCCTTAACTGGTTTTGGTGCACCATCCACCAAATCTTTAGCTTCTTTCAATCCAAGTCCGGTTACTGCTCTAACAACTTTGATAACATTCACTTTACTTGAACCGGCCGATGCCAATACGACGGTAAATTCAGTTTGCTCCTCTTCAGCAGCGCCACCACCACCACTACCGCCACTTGGTGCCGCTACCGCAATAGCTGCCGCTGCTGCTGATACACCAAATTTTTCTTCCATTTCTTTAATTAATTCAGACAGTTCCAATACTGTCATATTTGCAATAGCATCTAATATTTCTGCTTTGGAAATTGCCATAGTTTTCTCCTGGTTTATATTCTGTTACACGTTGAGCATATAGAAGCAATCATTAATTTTTACTGTCACGCACTGCTGCAAGACCACGTACAAATTTGCTGGGTACTTCGTTAAGTGTACGTACAAATTTGGCAATCGGAGCCTGCATTGTTCCGAGCAATCTGGACATTAATTCTTCGCGACTTGGCAAGGTAGCCAGTGCTTTGACATCTTCAAGAAGCATGATCTTCTCGCCCATTGCACCAACTTTTATCACAAATTTTTCATTGTCTCTTGAAAATTCATGGAGTACTTTTGCCGCCGCAACTGGGTCCGAACTAATGCCATAAGCAAGCGGACCCACCATATGATCGGCGAGTGCAGCATACGGCGTTCCTTCTACTGCACGCCTAACCAGTGAATTCTTAACGACTCGGAAATAAATACCCGCTTCACGTGCTTTAGCACGCAACTGAGTCATCCGACCCACTTCCATACCTCGATACTCTGCCATGATAATGGCCTGCGCACTTGCAACCTGCGCGCTTACTTCAGCCACAATCGCTTTTTTTTCTTCAAGATTAAGACTCAAGGTTCATTCTCCATCTGTAATCGCAGTATTCATAAAGAACCTGACGCTACTTTCTTGTGACGACAAATCCTTTACTGTTACCGCACAATTGGCGACCTAAACCAGGAAAACTACTCCTGTTTGGGTAACACCATCTACGCTGGACTTGAAGATCGTATAAAACCATCTTTAATTACTAAAAATAATTTCAAACGCCTCAAATTTAAGAACCACATAGCGGTTACTCCAACGGTCTTTGATAATTCATTGTATTTATTAAGTAACACAAAAATACAATGGCCCAACAAAGTTCTTTATTGCTGTAATATGCTCGTTTGATCAACGCGCACACCAATTCCCATCGTACTGGACATTGAAACACGTCTAAGATAAACACCCTTCGATGTCGCAGGCTTAGCTTTATTAAGTGCATCGATCAAGGCCACTAGATTTCTCTTCAACGCATCAGCTTCAAATGAAGCTCGCCCTATCGTGCAATGAACAATTCCTGTCTTGTCGGCACGAAATTGCACTTGTCCCGCTTTCGCATTTTTGACCGCAGTCGCTATATCTGTTGTTACTGTACCCACCTTTGGATTTGGCATCAAACTGCGGGGGCCCAGAATTTGTCCAAGCTGCCCCACTACACGCATCGCATCGGGACTGGCAATAGCCACATCAAAATTAATGTTACCGGCCTTGATTTCTGCCGCTAAATCTTCAAATCCGACAATATCCGCCCCTGCTTCCTCGGCTTCCTTCGCTTTATCGCCTTGCGCAAACACAGCCACTCTAACTGTTTTACCGGTTCCAGCTGGCAGAACTACCGATCCACGCACAGCTTGATCTGATTTTTTTGCATCAATTCCCAGATTGATCGCAACATCAATCGATTCATCAAATTTGGCATTAGCTGTCGACTTGACGATAGTTAACGCTTCATCCACCAAATAAACCTGGTTACGATCTACTTTACCTGCAATTGCTTTATAACGATTAGATAAACGTGCCATTTTTTAGATGCCCTCAACTTCTATGCCCATGCTTCTTGCACTACCTGCTATGGTACGTACCGCGGCGTCCAAATCAGCCGCTGTCAAATCGGGCATCTTTGTTTTTGCTATTTCTTCCGCCTGGCTTCTGCTGAGCTTTCCAACTTTATCGACATGCGGTTTAGCACTTCCCTTACCTATTCCTGCTGCTTTTTTGATCAGCACAGAAGCCGGGGTCGTTTTCATCACGAATGTAAAGCTTTTATCCGCATAGGCCGTTATAACCACCGGCACAGGCAATCCCGGTTCAATTTTCTGTGTTGCAGCATTAAAAGCCTTGCAAAACTCCATGATATTTAACTGGCGCTGCCCCAATGCCGGTCCGATTGGTGGGCTTGGATTTGCTTTCCCTGCCGGTACCTGTAATTTAATATAGCCGATAATTTTTTTTGCCACTTAGCTTCTCCTCTCGGGTACTCACGAGTCGTATCACTCTCCCCGGATTATTTATGATTTCTCTACTTGATTAAAATCTAATTCAACAGGCGTTGGTCTTCCAAAAATTGAAACCGAAACCCTGAGCTTGTTTTTCTCGTAGTTAACATCTTCTACACTGCCATGGAAATCCGTAAAAGGTCCCTCCTTTACCCGGATCGCTTCACCAATTTCAAAAAGAATCTTCGGTTTCGGTTTTTCAATACCTTCCTGAATTTGATGCAGTATTGCTTCAACTTCTTTTTGACTGACTGGCGTCGGCTTCATCACCGTTCCACCGACAAAACCGGTCACCTTATCTGTATTCTTGACGAGATGCCATGTTTCATCGGACATTTCCATTTCAACCAGCACATACCCCGGAAAAAACTTTCGTTCGCTGATATTTTTTTGACCGCCTTTAATTTCAACAACTTCTTCAACAGGCACAAGAATCTGACCAAACTTATCCTGCATACCTGCCCTGTTTATGCGGTCATTCAATGCGCGTTGCACGCTTTTCTCAAAACCAGAATATGCATGAACCACATACCATTTCTTAGTCATATTTTTCTCAAAATGCTGAGATCAACTGTCTTGACCCATCGTTAACTTAACGATAGACATCAATGCAGCATCAATGAGCCATAAAAACAGAGCCATAACAACAACAAAGGCAAACACAAGCCCTGAGGTCTGTAGTGTTTCTTTACGTGTTGGCCATACGACTTTTTTTGTTTCCTGAGACGATTCCCTACAAAACGCATAGAAATCCTGTCCCTGCGTTGTATACCGCGCCATAAATGCGGCCAGTGAAAAACCGATTAGAACAGACAGAACGCGTACGACCATCGCACTTTCACTCAAATACGTAAAACCGACAACACCCGTCAGGATGAATGTATATACAAGCCCAAGCTTTAGTTTATTCACGTTCTAAAATCCTTAACGCTTCTTGATTTAGCAGCACATTGCTTTTTTGCACGTTGTTTTTTATTAAAAATGGCAGGCCAGGAGGGCATCGAACCCCCAACCTTCGGTTTTGGAGACCGACGCTCTGCCAATTGAGCTACTGGCCTTTATTAACACGAAAAAACCCATATGACTTGCGATTGGCACGGAATTTTGATCCAGATCCTCAGCTTTTCTCAACTTCGAATCACTCGCAAACTGTTTGTTTTACTCAATTACTTTAGCGACCACACCCGCACCAACGGTTCTACCGCCTTCGCGTAT
>CAZTCY010000086.1:0-11980 GCA_964612715.1 uncultured Nitrosomonas sp.
TAATATCTCAGAAAACTCTAATTAAATCTGTCCTAGTTTAGGGGAAGTGGACAGTTGGTCATAAAGGACTCAGCTCTAAGATGTAATTTTCCTCCCACCACTCGTTATCTTTTTTGAAGATATGAATTATCCCTTTGCGGTTTAGCTCTTCATAGTAATTGTCAAAATCATCAACAAATGGCTTGGTGGTTTTCTCCTTAAAATCAAGCCAGCGGACGGAGTAATTATTTATAATAAATTGAATGGTGGCTTTATAATCTGATAGCGAGTTTATTTTTAAGTAGATTCGCCCGGTAGATTTCATGAGACGCTTTTTAATCATTTGTTTCAAGAATCGAAGCAATACGTTATTTCCGTTTTCTCCACCACAAATCGCATTGTTTCGTTTTGACCCAAAATCATCTTGAAGCTGTGGGGGAATGATTTCTTGAGGAAGGTTCGCAATTACTACGTCAAAGGATAGGTCTGAGATATTCTCGATTAGATCGCTTAGAATAAATTCATTGTTACATCATTTAGCTGTGCATTTCTTTTTGCGCAACTTAATGCGTCAGCATCATTATCCGAAGCCCATACGATCCCACCAAGCTTTGCCGCAAGAATAGCCAGAAATCCGCTGCCAGTTCCTACATCAAGAACGTTCTCCCCCGGCGCAATAGCTATGTGTTTAGCCAGTAATTGTCCATGTTCTGAGGGGGCGAATACATCGGGGTGAATATCAAGAGAAATATTACAATCCTTTATCTGGAAAGTCCTGTTTTCGACGGTGTCTACAAACGGAAATTTCATGACCAGTGCCTCCTGTGTACATTAGTCTCTTTCTGAAGCCCAACTAAAATTATACGTCCGAAATGACGCAATGTTTACGTCAAAAATGAAACCTAGCGTAGAGGGTTGCATGCTATCTCCATCTATTTTATGAAAATATGATGATTTAACTTTCATATATAACTGATAATAACTTGTTTATATCCACGGACATTAATTATGAGCAAACACCGGTTTCTTGCTCAGGACTGGCCTGAATAAGTTTACGCCGCCCGGAATGATCCTCTTGCGACGAAAAGAGCTTGCTCATTGGAGGAATTCTTCCGAAAGAACGGAAATATTCCCGGCCTGCCGCGTATGGACAGATCCGGATATCTGCCTTTTCATAGCGCATCTATAATCTGCATGCCTTACAAAATAATCGCCGCCGCGACTTGGCGGCCTTCTTCCACCAGAATGTTGTAGGTGCGGCAGGCGGCTTGCGTGTCCATGACTTCAAAGCCAATTCTCGTTTGCAGGATTCTGGCCATCAGACTGTAATCGGGAAAGCGGAGCTGCGCGCCGGTGCCGAGCAGGATGATTTCGGGTTTGCGTGGCAGAATGTTGTCGAAGTGTTCGAGGCTGAGTTCGGTAACCGATGCAACCGGCCAGTGTTCGATAAGCGCATCGGGAAAAACAATCATGTTTTTTTCATGCCGGATCTGGTTGATCATGACATAGCCTTCGCCATAGCCGGAAAAAATGTTTTGCTGCCCAAAATTTGCGAGGTGTAATTTCACGGATTGTTTCTCCCTGATCGTGTTTTGTCAGTAAATTTTACAGACTTTCCAGTTTGCCGTTTTGTTCAATGGCATTGGTTGTTTTGATTGCAAAATTGTATATCAAGTCAATCCTATACCGATACCGGATTCGAAGCTGATTTTAAAACGATTCCCGACTGCCTCGAAGATCGGTTGTTATCAATCCTGAAAAAAGTCATTTCAGGTAAGATGTATTCCAAATGATGATCAAAAAGCGATTGTGTGCTGTTTCAGAATCGGAATACGAAATCCGGATGAAGTCAATGCAATATGCCGGTGCTGTTGGAACATCAGAGTTTCAGTAGGTTGTCTGTAAGTTTTAGATGATGGGAATGTCGTTTCCATGCCGCAATAAAAATCTGGTTCATCACTTCTAACAGTGTAGTCCTGTGCCTACATGCTTGAAGTGTTTTATTGCCTGTTCGATAGATACGTTCAGCGCCTGGAAGGAAATTCTCTGCAACTCCATCGTACCGATTAAAGTGCTGTCTGATTTTTTTACAGTTTTGCGCGTATGTTGCATTGATGTGACAAGGCGCAGATATAAATGATTGATATGCCGGTGTATATTAATGCTTTGAAGAAATGGCATAAATATTGCATATTTTAGAATAGTAAAAATGTAATATTTTTTATAGGATAAGTTTGTTGCCGGTTATCCAATCCATCGATTTCTGCTTTTGATGTTGCAGGCGATGGTGCTGGATATGCAGCATTTTATGTGTTTTTTATCATACGTGTCGTTCTGCGGGGACACTATAATTTTTGCGGCATGATGAATGGCGTGAGTAGAGCGTAAGGCGGTCATTTAATCCCATAATTTGTTATTTCTGAAACCGATGAAACTAATACATAAACATCATTAAATAATAAAAACAGCCTCTATCACAAAATGACTGCGCCCGAAATGGGGCGTGCGTGCTACATAAATCACCAATCAATTTCATGTTTTTACATCATCCCACAAACAAAATGATCAACGTAGGTTTTGGCCTGATTGTCTGCATTTTTGCGTTAATGGTCATCATCAGCTTTACAGAGATTATTGCACTGCAAAAAAAAGCCAGAACCATTATGCAGACGGATATTCCGACATTATATGTCAGTACATCAATGGAAAACCTTGTGAATCAGACGCTGGGTTCGTTGCGCAGCTGGATGCTGCTTAAGGATGAACATTTCAAGGATGAATTGCAGGATAACTGGATAAAAATCCGCATTGCTGAAGCGCAGATGGAGCAACTGTCACGAAACTGGATTCAATCCGCTGATAAATTCCAGCTCGACACATTGCGCGGTATTCTGACCGGCTTCGAAAAAGTGCAGCTTGAAATTCTCGAGCTGGCGCACCAGGATGGAAATTTGCCGGCCAATCAATTACTGGCGGAAAAGATTACGCCGCTGCTGTTATCGATGACTGATCGTATTACTGAACTGGTCGATCTGGAAGAAAATAAAGAAGTTGATCCAGAGCGTAGGAAATTTCTGATTGCATTATTCCGCTTCCGTCATACATTGGGTACAGCGCTTGCACATATTCGTTCTTATATTCTGACGGATAAGGCGCATTTTATTCAGGATTTTGACGAAGCTTGGCAGGCAAATCAGTACCATTTGGATGTACTCCGCAGGATGAGCAGTCTTCTGTCATCAGAAGGTCAGAAGATTATTGAAGAGCTGGCTCAAAATAGAGAAACGCTGACTTCACTGATGCGCGCAACATTCTCGATCAGGCAAAGCGAAGAATACAATCGCGCCAATCATCTGTTAAGAACGCAGATTATTGAGATGAGTCAGCAGATTAACGGTATTCTCAGCGAGATGATTGCTAATCATCAGCGTATGCTTCAGCGTGACAACACCATGATGGCCGATTCCATTGATGATTTTAAGAATAAACTGCTGATCACTTCGCTGATCGCTTTTCTGGTGACGATATGGCTGGGCATCAGGATTTATTACAAATTATCGGCTGCGCAGGTCACGATAGACCAGAGAGCGATGCTGATTGATCAGAATATTATGATCGCCTATCTGGATCAGAACAGTTATGTCAAAGAAATGACCAATTCCCTATGCCGGGCTCTGGATGGTGTTAAGTCGGATTTTATCGGTAAACCGAGTTTCTTTTTTCTGCCTGGTGGGGAAAATGATCCGCGTTACATGCATATTATCCGAACGATACAGACTGACCAGGTTTGGGAGGGCGAAATCGAAATCACGCATTATGATCAGGGAAAAATATGGCTGTATTCCAAAATCATACCGGCCGCCGGGAATGCGAAAGGTAACGGTTATACCAATATTCTGCAGGATATTACCGACAAGAAGCGCATTGAGGAACTTTCGATCACCGACAAACTGACTTCACTGTTCAATCGCCGTCACTTTGATAATGTTCTGGAACAACAACTGAAACACGCGCAGCGTGCGGATACGCTGATTGCTTTGTGTATCCTGGATATTGATTTTTTTAAAAACTATAACGATTGCTATGGCCACCAGGCCGGCGACCACGCATTAACCGAAGTGGCGCGCACGCTGCGGCAGAATCTCAAACGCACGAATGACTTTATCTTCAGGCTTGGCGGAGAGGAGTTCGGTATCATTTTCAGTAACATGAGTGCAAACCAGATCAGCGACATCCTGCATCAGATACAGGATAGTATTATCGCGCTGGCGATCAGGCATGAGTGTAGTCAGGTGCAACAGTATCTGACGGTTTCGATGGGGTGTAAGGTATGTACGCACGCCAGAGACATTCAGTCCGATACGCTTTTTCTGGCCGCGGATAACGCGCTGTATCAGGCCAAGAAAAGCCGGAACAGTATTGTGATTGTCTGAGAACCTGTCAAGATCTCATTAAAGGGCGCATTGCTACGTTAAAATTGAACTCAAAATGCTCACATACTTTTAAAGTATGCTGCGCTTTGCTTGCGTCGTTCAATTTTGCCTTGCACTACATCCCTTGATCGAGATCTTGAACAGATTCTGAGCATCTGGGCGGGTTTGCCGAGTTTATTGTTTCTGCAGTAACGTCATGGCATCAACATAAGGTTTTCCCAATTCACGCGCTACAGCCTGATGCGTGATGTGTCCCTGGCACACATTCAAACCGTCACGCAGGTGCGGGTCGTCCATGAGTGCTTTCCGGTAGCCGTTCTCAGCGATCGACAGGACGAACGGTAATGTGACATTGTTCAACGCAAAAGTCGATGTACGCGCAACAGCGCCAGGCATGTTGGATACGCAATAATGTACAACACCATCCAGAATATACATTGGATCCGCCAGCGTGGTGGGGCGTGATGTGGCAAAGCAGCCGCCCTGGTCAATTGCGACATCGACCAGCACAGAACCCCGATGCATTGTCCGGACCAGTTCATGACTTACGAGACGCGGTGCCGCCGCACCTGGCACCAGTACTGCGCCGATAACCAGATCAGCCGTGGATACATGTTCTTCAATGGTATCGATCGTCGGGAAAACAGTATTGATCCGCGAACCATACTGCATATCCAGCTGCTGCAACCGGTGTACCGATTTGTCCAGAACGGTAACATGCGCTTCCATGCCCATAGCGACACGTGCCGCATTGGTGCCGACAACACCGCCGCCGATGACGACCACTTTTGCCGATGGAACGCCGGATACGCCACCCAATAACATACCGCATCCGCCTTGATCCATTTCGAGCGCATGTGCACCGGCCTGGATCGACATGCGTCCGGCAACTTCGCTCATCGGTGCGAGCAATGGCAGCCCGCCATACTGGTCGGTAACGGTTTCATAGGCGATGGCGATACAGCCTGAATCCAGTAATCCCTGCGCTTGAACAGGATCCGGCGCCAGATGCAGATAGGTAAACAGAATCTGATCAGGGCGTAATAAACGCAGTTCAGAGGTTTGCGGCTCTTTTACTTTAACAATCAGCGCCGCACGGGAAAATAGTTCTTCCGGCGTATCGACGATTTCCGCGCCTGCTGTCCGATACAAATCATCATCAAGACCAATCGCCTGTCCCGTGTTTTTCTGCACCATAACCTGATGACCCTGTAAAACCAGTTCGCGGACCGAGGTCGAGGTTAGTCCGACGCGATTTTCATGTGTTTTGATTTCTTTTGGAACACCAATCAGCATTAATGAACTCCTGCGGGTGATAAGGTTAAACAGGTTTTTAATAGGGGATATTTTGAGGCCGGCAGTGAATATTGGCAATGAGATTTGTGGGTTTCCGGATCTGTCCGTTTAATTCAAACCATTCTGCCGTGACAATAACAGCATTGAAGATTAGATTGGAATGTGGCAAAAAACACAGCATGCCGACGTTATGTCCGTTATGATTCATTCAACGCATCACGTTGTTAGTTGTTTTTCTCCGATGTTGCTACTCTCCTTTAACCAGCTTTGCGCAGCGTATGCCTGAGCTGGTTTTTCTTTGTGCACGGCTAGATGATACCGCCATTGGCGCCGATATTCTGTCCGGTAATCCAGCGTGCTTCTTCACTAACCAGGAACAGTACGATTTGCGCGATATCATCAACTTCACCAATCCGGCCAAATGACGATAATGCCGCCATGCGCTGAATATCCTCTGCGGTTTTTCCAGCGCGAAACAGCTCGGTGAAAACAGGGCCCGGTGAAACGGTATTCACTGTGATGCCGCGTTCGCCGATTTCACGTGCAAAAATCCGCGTCAACTGTTCAACCGCGCCTTTCGTCGCGGCATAGGGGCCATATTTGGGCAGCATCAGCCGCGTTACCGTACTGGAGATATTGATGATACGGCCATGGTCTGCCAGGCGTCCGGCTGCTTCGCGCAGGGTATAGAAAATACTTTTGAGATTGATATCGAGAATGCGGTCAAATTCAGCGTCAGTGACTTCGGCAATTTTTTTGAAAATAAGTATGCCGGCATTATTCACGAGAATATCAATGCGTCCGAAATTTTCGATTGTGGCATCGAATAAACGCCGCACATCGTCGGGATTACTGACATCCGCCTGTACTGCGACACACTTGCCGCCCGTTTGCGTAATGGTCATGCAAACCGCATCGGCAGCCTGCCGGTTATGGACATAGTTGACAACCACCTTGGCGCCTGCGCGGGCAAGTGACAGGGCGATTTCAGCACCAATGCCCCGCGATGAGCCGGTAACAATGGCGACTTTTTCGTGGAGTTCAGTCATGTTGATATGATCTGCCGGTAATTAAGTGGTTAGAAGAGGGACCCTTCGGTTTTCTGGGGTACAGGCTGGACTTAATGCATCGCACGGCAATCATCCCGAGAAACCTTGAATAGTCTGAAAAAATTACCGGTTGTGGCGGATGCGATTTCCTGCAGGTCAACCGCGCGCAAACGGGCGATTTCTTCGGCAACGTGACGCACGAATGCGGGCTGATTCAGTTTGCCGCGAAACGGAATAGGTGCGAGATACGGAGAATCGGTTTCGATCAGCATGCGCTCCAGCGGTATTTTTTGGGCGACATCTTTAAGTGCAGCCGCGTTTTTAAAGGTGACAATACCTGAAAAGGAAATGTAAAAATTCATCTCGATCGCCTGCTGCGCAACCGCCCAGCTTTCGGTAAAGCAATGCATAACGCCGCCGATTTGATCGGCACTTTCTTCACGCATGATGCGTAACGTGTCGTCTGCTGCAGAACGGGTGTGGATGATCAGTGGCTTGCCGGATTGCCGTGCCGCGCGGATATGCTGGCGGAAACGTTCACGCTGCCATTCCAGGTCACCTTTCAGACGATAATAATCCAGACCGGTCTCGCCGATGGCGATGACTTTAGGATGATCGGCCAGTTGCGCAATGTGTTTTGCATCGGGTTCATTTTCGATTTCGTAATCGGGGTGCACGCCAACCGATGCGAACAGATTGCCATGCGCTTCAGCCAAAGCCAGTACGCGCGGAAAATCGGTCAGATTAACGCTGACGCATAACGCATGGGTGACCTGGTTGATGTCCATGTTATGCAGCAGCGCTGCAAGGTCGCAGGCAAGATCGGGAAAATCCAGATGGCAGTGTGAGTCGATAAACATAACGTTTTTTTCAAGATACAAGTTGATCGGAGGATTAATACGCGCCGCGCACGGCATCCGCCCAGCAGTTCGGCGTTTCGTATAAACGCACGTGCTCCAGCCGCAGGTGATTGCCGTAGATATCCTGATAGGCTGCGTCGAGAATGCCGAATGCGATTACGGCAAGATTCTCGGCAGTGGGCTGCACGTCCAGCACAAAGGTTTTGTGGCCATCCAGTGTTTGCAGAAACTGCATGACTGGCAGATCACCGGAATAAACCAGGAAAGCATGATCCCATTTGTTGATCAAAGCTTCTTTGGCAATCTGCTTGACTTCGGAAAAATCCATCACCATCCCTTGTTGCGCCACGCCTTTCTCGGCGATAATATCACCTGAAAGCGTAATTTCAAGTGCATAGCGATGTCCATGTAAATGGCGGCATTGGCTGTTATGTGTTGATATTCTGTGACCGGCGTCGAATTCCAGTCTACGTGTAATTAACATACGGGCATTTTCTTATCAGTTTACTTTTGCAGGATTGTACCATTGCGGCAAGCGCCCAACCTACTGAATACGACAGATCACAGCCGTGACAAAGCGGGACTGACTTACGTGTATCCCGTTATTTCACGCCGCGCGGGCGGTGTATCCATCGGCATCAATCTCAATCCGAATAACGCCTGTAACTGGCGCTGCATCTACTGCCAGGTACCTGATCTTAAACGCGGTGTTGCGCCGCCCGTGGATCTGGACAGGCTGGAAACGGAGTTGCGCGGATTTCTGACGGAGCTGATTGATGGCCGCTTCATGCAGGAACAGGTGCCGCCTGAGGTGCGGCATATACGCGATATTGCATTGTCAGGTAACGGCGAACCGACCAGCGCCAAAGCGTTTGAGCAGGTCATTGAATTGATTGGCCGCGTTACACGGGATTTCCCGCTACCGGATGATTTGAAACTGGTTTTGATAACCAACGGTAGTCTCATTGACCGGCCTTATGTATTGGCCGGGCTGGAACGCATGGCCGGATTGAATGGCGAGATCTGGTTTAAGCTCGACAGCGTGACAAGTGAAGGGCGGTTGCGTATTAACAACACCCGGATGAATCTCAAGCGGGTGCGCGATAATTTGAAATTGGCGGCTTCTTATTGCCCGACCTGGCTGCAAACCTGCGTATTCAGTCAGAATGGTCAGCCGCCATCTGAGAAAGAGGTGGCTTCATACCTGGCGTTTATCGAAGATTTAATGGCCAATGGCATCGTCTTGAGCGGCGTGCTGCTTTATGGCATTGAACGGGTATCGTATCAACCTGAATCTTCATCATTGGCTAAAGTGGATGAGGCGTGGTTTATTGCTTTCGCGAATAAAATCACTGCACTCGGCCTTCATGTTAAACAGAGCTTTTAAATAAAACCGACAAAGCTGAAACAATCCGGAATATCATTGCCCTGGTGCATTGAATTGATTGATCGCACTATTTGTTGTATTTAAGCAACGATAGCAGTCCTGTGGAATAGTGTTATTTATCAATATGTTGTGCGGATGGTGCTGAATGCCTTGTGCCCGTTCCTTAATGTAATCTATTCATTATTTGGCAGAAAAAGGGATTTCAGGGAACTTATTCATGACTTCATGATAAATTATCGTCGCCTATAATCGTACGGGAGGCCGGTTTTTAAAATTATCCTTTAAATGATCTTTTAAGATTTCAGGTCTGTTTTATAAACTGCGTTTCTTTCAATTGAAGATTATTTAACCGCAGTTAATTGCAGATACTTTAATAACAGGAGTTGATATATACATGAGTTCGCTTTTTCCTTCGGCTTTGTTCCCGCTGGTTGCATCCAGGCGTGGGGCCGGTCTGTTTGCAAGCTTATCGGGGTATGCGCTGGCGTTTTGTTTATGCATGTCAGTCTTTGTCTTCCAGGCATATGCATCAAACCAGGACACAGGATCAGTCCAGACAACGAACAGCGGCAAATTTGACTTTTCAAAAGTCCCTCCGGTAACACCCATGCCCAGACCCGGTATGTTTTCCGCGCCGCCATCCGGTCCGGGTTATTATTCACTCTGGGATTTGATTACCGACAATAAGCGTGAAAATCGTCCGGTGAGGCCTTATATACCGATGGCTTTGATGCCAACTTCCGCTTTTGATATTGATTTCAGGTATCTGGAAAATCCCGAACATGAACAGGATATATTCGATCCGGTAAAGCGCATACACATCGCCAATGACTGGCTACTGTCTTTTGGCGGAAGTTTCTGGTATCGCTATGTCCATGAAACGGACAGCCGTCTGAATGCAGCTGACATCGACAATGACTTTCATCTGCTGCGTACACGTGTGCATGCGGATTTATGGTATCAGGACCGCGTACGGTTGTTTGCCGAATTTCTCGATGCACGCGCATTCGGTGGTGAACTGACACCACTGGGTATTGAAAGAAATCATACCGATATGTTGAATCTGTTCGCCGATATCAAACTGGCGGATATCAACGGACCGGTTTATTTTCGGGCAGGCCGCCAGGAGTTGCTGTACGGTTCTCAACGCTTGATCTCTACGCTGGACTGGGCAAACACGCGGCGTACTTTCCAGGGTGGCAAGATTTTCTGGCGTAACCAGAAGTTCGATCTGGATGCATTCTGGGTGCGCCCCATGAAAACCGAGAAAGGTGAATTTGACAACTGGGATACACAACAGAATTTCTGGGGGGTGTGGGGCAGCATCAAACCGCTTCCAGGGCACCTGATCGATCTCTATTATCTGGGATTGGATAATCAGAATCCGGTATCCGCGCAGAACGTTGCGATTGGCAATGTGATGGGCGGCAATTTCTCGATACATACCTGGGGCGGCCGTTTGGTCGGCAACTTTGACCGTATTCTTTATGAACTGGAAGGTATGTATCAGTGGGGTAAACGATCCAATCTTGACGTGTCAGCATTTGCAGTCGCAACAGGCGTGGGTTACAACATTCCGTTACCGATGAATCCGCATGTCTGGATTCGCTATGATTTTGCTTCCGGTGATGCGAATCCGAATGATGGCAGAAGCAATACATTCAGCCATCTTTTCCCGTTCGGTCATTATTATTTGGGTTATATGGATCAGGTCGGGCGTCAGAACATTCATGACTTCAATGCCCAGTTCACCATGAATCCCACCCCCTGGCTTACGTTTATATCGCAATATCACCGCTATTATCTGGCCAATGAACGCGATTATCTCTACAACGCAGGCGGTGCGGCGATCATCAGAGACCCGACAGGGCAATCGGGCAGCCATGTGGGTGATGAAATCGATTTTCGCTTGAATATTCATGTCAGCCGTCATCAAGATGTGCTGGTAGGATACTCTAAATTGTTCAGCGGGGATTATCTGCGGGCGCAAAGGCCTGGCGTGAATGCTGATTTATTCTATGTGCAATATAATTTCAGATTCTAATACGTCATAGGCGGGTTCCAGTCTGTACAGAAATCAGCAATTTCCCTTCAATCGGGAAATTGCTGATTGCTTCCTGATTCTTCCAAACCAATCAATTCAGAACAGGCGATGCCGATTAATAAACGTGATTACAATACGTTTAATAGTGCCTTTGGTGACCAATGTCCGGGATATACACGTTTCATGCGCAGGACTTTGAGTGCGGCTAAAAAAATAACGCAGTGCTTTGTGGTTTGAAGTATATTTGCTTCCTCATGCGTCATCAGTTTTCCGGTAATCCGGGAATTAGAATTTAAAGCGAGAAAATATATGTGTGGAATAGTGGGTCTGTTAGACATGCGCGGAAAAAGTGAAATCGATCAACAATTGCTTGTGCGGATGAATCAGACCCAGGAACACCGCGGGCCGGATGAAGGGGAAATTTATACTGAACCGGGATTGGGCCTGGGGCATCGCCGTCTGTCGATCATGGATGTCGCAAGCGGCCAGCAACCGCTGTTTAATGAAGACGGCAGTGTGGTGGTTATTTTTAACGGCGAGATTTATAACTACCGTGATCTGGCCAAACAGCTGACTGCGGCCGGACATCGCTTTAAAACACACTGCGATACGGAAGTCATCGTGCATGCCTGGGAAGAGTGGGGCGAGCAATGTGTTGATCATTTCCGAGGCATGTTTGCATTCGGCGTCTGGGATCGGAATCAGGAAGTGCTTTTTCTGGCGCGTGACCGCCTGGGCATCAAGCCGATGTATTATGCACTGCTTGATAATGGGCACTTTGTTTTCTCCTCCGAGCTCAAAGCGATTCTGGCGCATCCTGAATTCAAACGTGAAATGAACCCCTGTGCGGTTGAAGATTATTTCGCCTATGGTTATGTTCCTGAACCTAAAACAATATTCCAGCAGGCCAGCAAGCTTTCTCCCGGATTTTC
>CAZTCY010000087.1:0-11941 GCA_964612715.1 uncultured Nitrosomonas sp.
CATCCCGGATGCGCGTGCTGGATACGCGCTCACCGTCAACCTGTATGCTGGGCATCTTTTCAACTTCAAAGTCCATTTTCCTGGATAAGGCCTGCAGCAGGGCAAAGTCGCCAGCCCGCCGTGCACCAAAACGGAAATCATCGCCAATCAATAACCATCGAACTGTGTGATCTTTTTGCAGCACCTGGGAAACGAAAGTTTCCGGGCTGATTTTTGCGAAATCGTAGTTAAAGCGGTATACCTTGACATAATCAATGCCTGATACAGCCAGTTGTTCAAGTTTTTCACGCAAACGGGTCAGTCGTGCTGGTGCCTGGTCTGGCGCGAAAAGTTCGCGCGGATGTGGTTCAAATGTCATCACACAAGCGGCGATTCCGAGATGGTCTGAAGCAGATTTTAATCGGGCAAGCATAGCCTGGTGGCCTAAATGCACGCCGTCAAAATTGCCTATTGTGAGCGCAATTGGCGCCTTATGATGTGGTGAAGACTTGCTTCGCCAGATTTGCATGTAAAGTTACCTGAAATTACTAATTCTAGCTTGTTTTGGCTGAGCAGGTCTATATCGCTGCCAGACTATGCATTATTGCTTTTCAGTATTTATGTATTGGAAACGGATCAGTATCGTGGTCTGGGACGTTTTTGTTTAGTTTTAAGTGATTGCATTATCGAAAAAATGCTTTGATTCAGTGGAATGAGTCACAGCTGCACAAAAGCTAAAAAATGAAAATGATTCCATGCCCGCACAAAGCAACATCGAAGTCATAAGCCAGAGCAGGGTGTAATCTCCCCAAAATAGGTACAGCCATTAAAAAATTCTGTAGTACACAGTTAAATATAACTTGTAAATGATAACCATTATCGTTTACAATTCTGTTCATATTGTTCCTACATCATCGAAGCCCTATGTGAGATGTATTACCGCACCAATCAGCGCACTGTAGTATGCGTAGCCGGATGATTGGAAATAGTTAGTTTTAAATCATTGATGAATTACCCAGCACATCGTTGTTTTATTCTTTCTCCTTCATGGTTATTCCGGATGTGCTGGGGTTTTTTTGTAATTTTCCATTCCCTGTAGACAGCTTTAGATTAAATACGACAGTGGTAGTCTGATTATTATTAAGCCTGCCGCTAAGAAACAAAAAATATCCTTTTGTTTTGTAGCTAATGCGTGGTGATAAGCCGCTCTATCTGAATATTCCGTTACTGATTTTTCGAACCCCTGGATTTTACTAAAGGCATGATTTTTTATATTCTGCTCATTCTTTTCGAAAAAACTAAAATGCAGTTTATTATTGAGTATCTCTAAAATCCTTACTTGCTCATACATTTCGTCTTGCATCTCTTTGGCTAAATTTTCATATTGACGCGCTAATGTCTCATGACTAAATCCATACTCATCATAGCGAAAAAATATTGAAGAATTTATTGCAAGATATGAAATCAAAAGGGCAGAAATAGATGAAATTGCAATAAAATTTCCTGTTTTCACGACATGTTACTCCTGGCAAATTAACCAGCACATATCTTATGTGAGTCATTCCTGAAAAATATATTGGGGAAACTATTGTATTTCTCTAAGGAAAACCATTATTGGCCAGATCAACTTGGCATGGCCTAATAGAAACCATAGTCGATTTCTAAAAAAGACGCTCAGCATCGCAGCCATACACCTCAGCCGGATCAGAATCGTTGCTTACCAGGTATTTATTTGAATGCATAACAATTAAGGTACTTCTTACTCTCCTTTCGGCCGCCGAGCCAGTATCAGCCCCATTAGACTGAATATCCCCGCAGCCGTCAGATAAAGACCGACAATTGCCGTCCCCCCCGTTTCGCTGAGCACCTGCGCGGCAATCGGAGCGCCTGCACCGCCCAGAATACCGCCTGCATTGAAAGCAACCGATATCCCTGTATAGCGTACCCGTGGCGGAAACAGTGACGGCAACCACGCACCGAGCGGGCCATACACAAAGCCCATCACGAACAGCGCGAGCGACAGGGCTACCCATACCAGCCATAGTGATCCCGAACCTAAAAGTGGGCCAAACATCAGCCCCATACCGATGGTTGCTGCGCATCCCCACATCAGTACCTGTCCCGCATTAGTTGCATCGGCACGCATACCTGAGATGACAATCCCAAATGCCAGGAACAAAATTGCAGCAAGCTGGACAATCAGAAAAACCTCGCGATCATATCCCAGAGTAGTTGTACCATGGGCAAGTGCAAAAGCAGTCGAAAGGTAAAAAATCGCAAAACAGGCGACCACCGCAAAAGTCCCGGCAAAGGTGACAAGTGCATGATTGCGGATCAGTTCACCAATAGGGACCGGAACCGGAGGCTCCTGTGCCAGCGCTTGGGCAAATTCAGGTGTTTCGTTGATCTTCAGACGTACCCACAGACCGAGTCCGACCAGAATGGCGCTCGCCAGAAACGGGATACGCCAGCCCCACGCCAAAAAGTCCGCTTCACTCAATCCCATACCGATCAACAGGAATAACCCATTAGCAGCAAGAAACCCGATCGGTGCACCGAGTTGAGGGACCATACCAAACCGTGCCCGCCATCCCGGAGGGGCATTTTCAACCGCCAACAGCGCTGCGCCACCCCATTCCCCGCCAAGGCCAAGGCCCTGACCAAAGCGCAGAATACACAATAATAGCGGCGCAACCCATCCGACCATCGCATAGGTCGGCAGGAACGCAATCAGTAGGGTTGATATCCCCATCAGCATCAACGACGCGACCAGTGTCGATTTCCTCCCGATCCGGTCACCAAAATGGCCGAATAATACTGCGCCAAACGGACGCGCAATGAACGCAAGACTAAAGCTCAAGAATGACAGCATCAATTGTGCAGTTGGTGAACTGGCCGGAAAGAACAATGGCCCGAACACCAATGCCGCCGCTGTTGCATAAATGTAAAAATCGTAAAACTCGACGGTTGTTCCGACCAAGCTCGCGACAAGTATACGGCGATGCTGGCGATAGGGACTGGTCATGCTCAATTTTCCTTTGAAGTTTTCATAAGATCGATAAGCCCTTTTTCATAAGAACCTGTTCAATATCTCACTGAAGGGCGCATTGCGGCGTTAAAATCGAATTCAAAATGCTCACATACGCAAGTATGCTGCGCTTTTTACTCGGCGCAAGCGCCTCGCCCTACGGGCCAGCCTTACGGCTGTTCGCTGCGCTTTGCTTGCGTCATTCGATTTTGCCTCGCACTGTACCCCTTGATTGAGATCTTGAACAGATTCTAAGAAGCGAAGGATAATTTAAAGATCAGGGCCCGGACTTAATGCTTAATGTTTATTACATTTTCTTTCAGGTGATTTGATGAGACTGTAAAACTAAACTGTGTAACTGCCTTGGTTTCAACATAACCAATCAGTCGATCCTCGAATTCGATCATAAAACGATTCAAAGCAGCTTTCCAATTTTTTATCGGCATTGTCCAATTTTGGGATGCGTCCTGTATTGCCAGAAAGATAACTTTTTTGGCAGACTCATTGGTTGGAAACAATTTACGTTTTTTGATCATCTTCCAGATAACGCTGTTGAGCGATTCGATGGGTTGTATAGATGGTTTTCGAATATTCCCGGGATATTTGAAAAGTGTGCAAATGTTGTCCTAATGCGTGCGCCATGACCGGCTGATCTGCGGGTATCTGTCGTCCCGGCGTTGGGAAAATTGATCCAATGCCCGCAAGGCTTCTTCCTTGGTTACAGATTTGATGGATACGCTTTAAGTCGGCGATGATAACCTTATATAATCTAACCAGTTAAATGATTCAGAACATATAGGATTTGAAGAGCCCGTCGACGGTTTGGAATGGACAAGGCCGCTCTGGTTGAGAAATCCAGACAATTGTTGCACCTAATGCGTTCATTCGATGTGGCACTTAGAACCGCAGAAAACTTATTACCTTTCAAGGTATTAGGGGAGATTGCCAGTAGACAAATTCAACTGGCGGAGACGGAGGGATTCGAACCCTCGATACGCTATTAACGTATACACGATTTCCAATCGTGCTCCTTCAACCGCTCGGACACGTCTCCATTAGAACTCTTCACGCAGAGATATTACCTTGCGTCTTGATGGGGGGGCAAGGATAAACCAGAAAGTGTTTTTGAGCAACTTTGCTGGTACTGTTTTTTTATAAAAAATCGATCAATACGTATAGCGTATGCCGATTGCGCTGTTTGCGGCAGTGACATTGAGTTGCATCGAATAGCGATCGTTAATCTGAACAAATCGACCATTGCCGGCAGTAATGTTGTATGCGGTCGGCGGTTCGCATTGCCGTTCTTTCATTACATTTTCCGGAATATTTTCGCACATCAGTGGGTAAAACTGTTGCGCCATATCCACTTCGTATTCCGGGATTGGCTTGTCGCCTCCGGCGGTTTTGACGCGCCCGCCGCTCAGGCTGCGGTAATAGGAAATCTGGCGCGAGTCAGCGTTATCTTCAATTTCTATTCTGAAAACGGTTCTGCGGTTGTTTTGCAGTTCGCCCTGTTTGGTGAACAACCGGCTGTTCACTGCGTTGTAACCCTGCGCAGTGAGAATGCCGGTAATTTGATCAAGCGGCATTGCGAGCGAGATGCCTGAAATTTCGATGTTTTTAAGTGAATCATCAGTGTTATCCGCGGATTGTCCGGCAGTTGCCGTAACTGAAGTCAACATGACTGTAAGGCATGCGATCCATCGCAATGCTGCATTTCCGGATTGGGCTGAAAGATTGGGTCGTTTCATCATGAGAATATCGCCTCCGTCAGATTTTCGGTAAAGTGACGCCGCTTTGGCCCTGATATTTGCCGCCGCGGTCTTTATAGGACGTTTCGCAGACTTCGTCCGATTCGAAAAAAATAACCTGGGCGACGCCTTCGTTGGCATAGATTTTTGCGGGCAGTGGCGTCGTATTGGAAAACTCCAGTGTAACATAGCCTTCCCATTCGGGCTCAAAAGGCGTGACATTGACGATGATGCCGCATCGTGCATACGTGGATTTGCCCAGGCAGATGGTCAGAATATTGCGCGGAATACGGAAGTATTCGACCGTACGCGCCAGCGCAAATGAATTGGGCGGAATAATGCAGATATCATTTTTGACATCGACAAATGAGTTTGAATCAAAATTCTTGGGATCGACAATAGTTGTGTTGATATTGGTAAACAATTTAAATTCATCCGAACAGCGTATGTCATAACCATAGCTCGATGTGCCATAAGAGACAATGCGTTGATTGTCCTTGTGGCGGATCTGGCCGGACTCAAACGGTTCGATCATGCCATGTTCAAGTGCCATGCGCCGTATCCATTTGTCTGATTTGATCGTCATCAATCATCTTCCATAATGATCTGGGCAAATACTGCCGAATGATCTTCGGCTGATTCAGCCACTTTTACCGCGATCTTGCGCGCAATCAGCCGGTAGGTCTGTGCAATTGGACTGTCAGGCTCGGCGATGACGCTGGGTTTGCCGCTGTCGGTATGTTCGCGGATTTTAATATCCAGCGGCAATGCGCCGAGGAACTCAACCTGATAATCCCGGCACATTTTTTCACCGCCGCCTACGCCAAAGATCGGTTCCGTATGACCGCATTGGGAGCAGGTGTGCGTGCTCATGTTTTCGACAATACCGAAAATCGGAATGCCGACCTTCTCAAACATCTTAAGTCCTTTGCGCGCATCCAGCAGGGCAATGTCCTGCGGCGTGGTGACGATAACAGCGCCGGTTACGGGTATTTTCTGCGCCAGCGTGAGTTGTATATCGCCTGTGCCGGGCGGCATATCGACAATCAGATAATCCAGGTCTTTCCAGTTGGTGTCATGCAGCAGTTGCTGCAATGCCTGGGTGACCATCGGGCCGCGCCATACCATTGGTGTTTCGACATCAATCAGCAACCCGATGGACATGGCTTGTATGCCATGCGCAATCACGGGCTCCATTGATTTGCCGTCAAGTGAATCAGGTTTTTGTGTAATGCCGAGCATTTGCGGCTGCGACGGGCCATAAATGTCGGCATCCAGAATACCCACACTGGCGCCTTCAGCGGCAAGCGCAAGCGCCAGGTTGACCGCAGTTGCCGATTTGCCAACGCCGCCTTTGCCTGAAGCTACGGCGATAATATTTTTGATGCCAGATATCAGTTTGACGCCGCCTTGCACGCCATGCGGCACAATTGTGCTGTTTACGGTGACATTGACTTTGCCGATCCCGGGAATCGCCTGCAGGGCGGTGGTGATTTGCTGTTGTACATCGGTCTTGACGCTGTTGGCCGGGTAGCCGAGCACGGCCTCAAGTGTGACGTCAATGCCATCGATTTGAATATTCCGTATCGAACCGGCGGCGATATAATCCTTTCCGGTTGTCGGATCAATGGTGGTGCTCAGAATGGACTGGACTTGTTGTTCAGAAATGGTCACTGGAAAACTCCTCAAACGGCTGCCGCTCACTGACTGGAGCGCAGGAATGTAATCATTTGAAATTGGCATGGTAACAAATATCAGGTCTTGCGCACAATTTGTTAGAATAAGCATCAATCTCATATTCGACCAAACAACATAAATGAACAAGCGAAAAATTCTGGTGACTTCGGCGCTGCCTTACGCCAATGGCAGTATCCATCTGGGCCATCTTGTGGAATATATCCAGACGGATATCTGGGTGCGTTTTCAGAAAATGCGCGGACACGAGGTGTACTATGTCTGCGCCGATGATACGCACGGTACGCCGATTATGCTGCGTGCCGAAAAGGAAGGCATTACACCGGAAGCCTTGATCGCCCGCGTGCATGACGAACATTACGCGGATTTTACCGGTTTTCATATTCATTTTGATAATTATTACAGCACGCATTCCGATGAAACGCGCCATTACTCGGAAGCGATCTACCAGAAGTTGAAAGCGGCCGGACTGATCAAAGTGCGCGGCATTGAGCAATTGTACGATCCGCAGCGCAACATGTTTTTACCGGACCGTTTCGTCAAGGGTGAATGTCCTAAATGTTCGGCAAAAGATCAGTATGGTGATTCCTGTGAGGTCTGCGGCGCCGCTTATACGCCGACCGAATTGAAAAATCCGTATTCCGCGGTTTCGGGCGCCACGCCGGTAAAAAAATCATCAGAGCATTATTTTTTCAGCCTGTCGGATGAGCGCTGCGTCGATTTTCTGCGCCGTTGGACGCGCGCAGGTCATTTACAGCCGGAAGCGGCCAACAAGATGCATGAATGGCTCGGCGAAGCCGGAGAAAACAAAATGTCCGACTGGGACATTTCGCGCGATGCGCCTTATTTCGGTTTTGAAATTCCCGATGCACCGGGTAAATATTTCTATGTCTGGCTCGATGCGCCGATCGGCTATATGGGTAGCTTCAAACATTTATGCACACGCGAAAATATCGACTTTGATACCTACTGGCACAAGGAAGCTGAAACAGAGCTCTATCATTTCATCGGCAAAGATATTCTGTATTTTCATGCGCTGTTCTGGCCCGCGATGCTCGAATATTCCGGCTACCGCACGCCGACGCAGATTTTTGCGCATGGTTTCCTGACGGTAAACGGTGAAAAAATGAGCAAGTCGCGCGGCACGTTCATCACCGCGCACAGTTATCTGAAGCAGGGGTTGAATCCGGAGTGGTTGCGCTATTACTACGCGGCGAAGCTGAACGGCAGCATGGAAGACATTGATCTGAATCTGGATGATTTTGTCGCGCGTGTGAATTCCGATCTGGTCGGTAAATTCATCAACATCGCCAGCCGTTGTGCCGGGTTTATCAGCAAACGTTTTGACGGCAGGCTGGCCGACGGCAAGGACTACCGGGTTTTGCAATGCATCGTCGATGAACGGTTTGCAAGCTGGCGGCCGGACGCCATTGAAAAGGCATTTGAAGCACGGGATTTCTCACTTGCGGTGCGTCTGATCATGAAGTTTGCCGATGAAGCCAACGAAATGATTCATGCAATGGCGCCGTGGGAAATCGCCAAAGAGGCAGGCAGGGATGCCGACCTGCAGCGCATCTGCAGTCTGGGGATTCAGCTGTTCTATCTGCTCGCGCGTTATCTGAAGCCGATTTTGCCGGAAACCATCCGGCAGGTTGAACACTTTTTGAATTGCAGCACATTGACCTGGCCCTGTCTTGCAGCGAACCAACCGGTGTCGCAATTGCTGCTGCCCGCCGGGCATACGATTCATGCATATCAGCACTTATTGACGCGTATCGACAGCAAGCAGATGGATGCACTCGTAGCAGCGAACACACAAAGTCTTTCGGCAGAGCAATCTGGCGCAGCAACCCCGGCCAAAGCCGACACGGTAGCCGCAGTAACCGCAACAGACGACAAGCCAAAAACCATTGCGCCGATTGCCGAAACGATAACGATAGACGATTTCAGCAAAATCGATTTGCGCGTGGCGAGAATTGTCAATGCCGAGCATGTCGAAGGCGCGGAAAAGCTGTTGAAGCTGACGCTCGACATCGGCAGTGAACAACGCACGGTATTTGCCGGCATCAAATCGGCTTACGACCCGGAACAATTGAAAGGGCGTATGACCGTCATGGTCGCCAATCTGGCGCCGCGCCAGATGAAATTCGGCCTGTCGGAAGGTATGGTGCTCGCAGCCGGCAACGGCGGCAAGGAATTGTTCATTCTCAGTCCCGACACCGGCGCGCAGCCCGGCATGCGCATTAAGTAACGATTAATATCCGGCATCTTGTGGAATCGCTTACCGCGCAGATTAGGCAATTGGAATTGAAACTGCTGCATACCGATATGCGCAATAACCCTGCGCTCATCGATGAACTGCTGGACAGTGGATTTGAAGAAATCGGCAGCAACGGACAAGTGCATTCCAGGCGGCAAGTAGTAGAATGGCTGCTGAGCAAGGATAGCGCACAACAATGGTTACTGGAGGATTTTCGTATCAAACCCTTATCGAATGACATGGTCATAGCGGTTTACCGCGCGGTCAGGCACGATCCGGCGAGAGCAAACGGCAAGGATTATAACGAGCAAGCATACCGGGGATCGATGCGGAGTTCCGTCTGGCAGCGGCACGGCGATTACTGGAAAATGGTTTTTCATCAGGCAACACAACGTGTTTAGGAGAGCAAATTGGAAGCAGCGATAGCATCGGCGGAACAGCAATTCAACGAAATCAAAACCAATCTGGTAATAATACAGCAGAAAATAGCCGATGCCTGCGCCAAGGCCGGGCGCGATCCGTCGTCCGTACGCCTGCTGCCGGTTACTAAAACCGTACCGGCGGAGCGGTTGCGCATCGCTTTTGCCGCTGGATGCGATGAAATGGGGGAAAACAAAATACAGGAAGCGCGCGAAAAATCCGAGTTGCTCAGTGATCTCGCGATCAAATGGTGCGTCATCGGCCACCTGCAAACCAATAAAGTCAAATATATCACCCGCTTCGCACATGAATTTCAGGCGCTCGACAGCTTAAAGGTCGCCGCCGAACTCGACAAACGCCTGCAGGCCGCAGGCCGTGGTATGGATGTTTACGTGCAGGTCAACAGCTCGGGAGAAGCCAGCAAATTCGGCCTGCCGCCGGAAGAGGTAGAAGATTTTGTTAAGCAACTACCGAATTATTCTTCACTCCAGATCAAAGGACTGATGACGCTGGCAATTTTTTCCACCGACCACGAACGCGTGCGTGAGTGCTTTGTCAGAATGCGTGATCTACAGGCGCGGCTACGCCAGAGCGCGCCAGCAGGACTGTCGTTTGACGGACTATCCATGGGCATGTCCGGCGACTTCGAATTGGCAGTCGAAGAGGGCGCAACCGTCGTGCGTGTAGGGCAGGCGATTTTCGGCAAACGGCCTTTACCCGACAGCCATTACTGGCCGGGACTGGGTTAATGCTTTATCGATGATTATTGCCGTTGATAAAATTGGAAGCAGGCATCACTCATTGAATGCGAATATGGTACGACGAAAGAAAATGCCTGTATAAGCTTATGCTTCCGGCACATCAAGCAGATCAATGATCATGGATTTGGCAAAAAGAATGAACGCTGTGGTTTGATCCGCATGCGCAGCCAGATTGTCTTCATCGTGTCCCAGATATGCCTGCCGGGCTTCATATAATACGGGTTTATGTTCGATGGGTGAGCGTTCCAGTACCCAGGTGGCAGCAACATCTTTTGGCGCGATCCGCCCGGTAGCGGCGCTGTACCAGATGCGAGCCAATGCGAGCACGACATTTCGCTCATCACCGGCCCAATCCGGAGGTGAATTCCACAGCATCAGGGTATCGGCAAGTGCTCTGGAGAAATCCTGCCCGGGCACCGGCTGGAAAAGCGCATCCGCTGTTGGGCCAGCCAAGGCAATGCTGTGTTGTCTTGCCATCGTCAACAGGATTGCAAGATCGGCATCCGGAACCGCAGGCTCGAAAATCCCCGAAAGCAGGTCCTGCCGTAACCATTCTCCGAATTGAAGCTCACGCCGGGCCGGATAGTGCCAGGGTACCACTTCACGGTATGCAACAACGGTCACTTCCAGGGGGCGCCAGATCCCGTTGCTGCCCGGTGGCGCCGAAACCGTCAACAGTTCGGACAGGAGTGCCCGCCGGACTGTTTCATCAGGTTGAACATGCACAGTAACCAGCAAGTCGATATCGCTGTACGGCTTCAGGCCACCATCAAGCGCGGAACCGAACAGGTGGATGGCCTGCAGCGTTGATGCCAGATGGCGTTCGATTACCATGCACGCCTGTGATACCTGCTCTGTGATTTGGGCGGGTATCGGTTCCGTCATAATGCCTGGCGTTTGAGTGCATTGGCGGCTTGCTTCGGGATTCCGCTGGAGCGAAGGCTGGTACTCTGTTTTCGAAGGGGGTCATTTTTCTTTGCCAGGCATGTTGCCCTTCGCCTCGATTGATTTCTGGAACTTCGCCAGTTCGACCAGGAGCGTTTCGCCCCAGCGCCCTGTCTCGGTGATTGTGGCGGTATACAGTGCGTTGGCATAGCCAAGAATGATGGCGAACCCTTCAGCAAGGTCGTCATCGCTCTCATGCGGACCAGCCAGATACTTGCACCATTCGACACGGGACGCGGTGATCAGCCTTTCGAGTTCAAGTTGAGTCGAAAAAAACCGGATATGTCCTTCCGTGCCACCGAACAAAGAATTGGCCGCAAGACAACTCGCTGCCGCAGCAAGAAACGCATATCCGTATTGTCCCCAGTCTTTGAACATAGGCGTCAGTTCCTGCGAGCAACGGAAGCAGCAATCCCACAGTCCCGAGTAACCAGGCGCCGATACGCGTCACACCCGAAATCTACACCCGGGTTCCTCTGCGACGGTAGTAGATAACTCCAATACTCCATTCAGTTCGTAATATTCGAGATATTTGACAAAGATATGCGTTTGCATATATTTCAGGTTGACTATCCTGTTAGCCCAATAGCTTAAAAGTTTCACATCTGTCTTATTAATAAGACCCATCTCAATAAAACTATTTACTTCTTCCAGATATTCAAAAAATCTATCAAAAACGTCTATATAAATCATGCTTTCCAATGTGATTTCTTCCGGTTTTAGATCAAACATTCCAGTTTCTGGGAGCTTTTCTCTACTAGACATTGAAAATACACGAGCCATAGCTGAGTGGGAATGACAAAATTGTAAGCGCCCCGCTGCGACTGGTTTATATTTGTCTGGGACTACAAAATGCCGATGTCTCCAATCCAAGAATGTTATTGCTAGAGTAAGTTCATTATCAGAAGCGGCTCGGCGAACTAGGGATGCCGCAAACTCCATGCGCTTCCAGGCTTGTGCGTGGCGATAGTGAGATAAACCGATAATAAGACCAATTGCCGTGACTAATGGCATGATTATTGGGATTATTTTAATAAGCTCTTCGTTGTGTCCACTTCCCCATTACTGACACAGTTCTAAACTAGAGTTTTCTAATTTTTCC
>CAZTCY010000088.1:0-10701 GCA_964612715.1 uncultured Nitrosomonas sp.
GTTCATTGGTTTTTTCAATAATATTCCCTGATGTATCGGATAACTCGTAATGTAATGAAACCACGGTATTCTTTTCTATTAGCATAGGTTTATTGAACTCAGATAAAATTTAAATATTTAAAAACTGCCCAAAAGGGATTATCACGTATCCAGTACCGCTATCGCAACAGTCACAAGACCGATAATCAGGTTTAATCCGATCAATACTCTGATCTGCACCAGTACAATACCTGCCGGTTGCCATTCTTCCGCGGCCACAAATCGCTTGAACTTACGATATGCCGTAAAAAAAACATAGAGAAATATCAACATCATCATGATACCCAGTGCGGCCATTAAATATACATTGAATGGCAATTTCCCCAATCCGCCCAATTCGGCGATCATATGAAAACCACTCGCAAGAATTATCGTTATCGACAGCCATACCCAGTGAAAGAAACCGCCAAAAACAGCCTGCCAGAATTTAAACATCTCGGGTAGCTGCAACTGCTGATTAACCACGGGCCGCAGCACCATATAGGCAAAAAACATACCGCCAACCCAAATGATGACACCTAATAGATGTAAAACTTTCAGGATTTCCATACTGATTCCTTCACGCAAAACTCTGGTCATTCAATTATTGATGTCTCTAATCGCTTTAACAGGTGAAAAACTCTGCCGATGAATGCTGGTTATGCCATATTTCCTGAGTGCAGCGATATGCGCTTTCGTGGGGTAACCTTTATGCCGATCAAATCCATATTGCGGAAAAAGCAAATGATGTTCCATCATTTCCGCATCGCGTGTTGTCTTTGCGAGAATTGACGCGGCGGCAATTTCTGCGATCAAAGTGTCGCCCTTGATAAGGGTACTTACCGGAACTTTGATTTGTGGCGCATGACAACCATCAATTAAAACAGTATCCGGAGTGAGCGGCAGCCGCTCGATGGCTCTCTTCATAGCCAGTAATGTTGCCTTCAATATATTCAGCCGGTCAATTTCCTCCACCGAAGCTGATGCCACAGCCCAAGCCAGAGCGCGCTCTTTGATCATTGCAGCAAGATAAGTACGTTTTTTTTCGCTTAATTGCTTGGAATCCGCCAAGCCGACAATATGATGCACCGGACCTAAAATAACACATGCCGCAACAACAGGACCGGCAAGAGGCCCCCGGCCCGCTTCATCAACACCACCAATCAGTTGAGACACTGTACAAGCAGATAGATTGGTTCGATAATTCTTTGTTTCCGTCACCCGATAAATACTATACGCTTCTGGCTGTACACATCAGTTTAGCTTCCGTAACTAACTGACTATCAACCTCAGCCCGGACTGAATATTTCCACAGCCCTCTGATCTGACGGTCTAGGGTTGCTTTGAGAATCAACTGATCTCCGGCTGTTACCGGCTTTTTGAAACGTACACCATCAATACCGACAAAATAATAAACCGAATCCTCTTTATTGGTGTTTTCCTCTGTTTTCAATGTCAGCAATGCCGCCGCTTGCGCCAGCGCTTCAATAATAAGTACACCGGGCATCACCGGATGGTGTGGAAAATGTCCTGCAAAAAAAGGCTCATTAATTGATACATTTTTTAACGCAACGATATCCTTTCCCACATCAATGGAAATAACTCTGTCCACTAACAACAATGGGTAGCGATGTGGCAAATATTTCAGAATTTCATGAATATCCATTTTTATTCTTCCTTTTTTGATTCAAGGCTTAAGGATTATTGAGACTGAGATGCGGCACGACCATCCAGCGCTTCAATAACTTGATCAGTGATATCAATCCGCTGACTGCGATATACCGAATCCTGCAGTTGTAAAATGAGATCATAGCGTTCTTTTTCAGCAATCCGCTTGATCGTTTTATCAATCAGACCAAGAATAACGCTATATTCTTCATTCTGACGCGCAGTTAAATCCTCGCGCATCTGGCGTTGCGCCCGCTGATAACTGCGACTCAGGTTGGCGAGCTCACGCTCCAGTTCTCGCCGGTCGGTATCACTCATGGCGGCTCCTTTCTTTTCCAGCCTTTCCTGCATTGCCTTGGCCTGTTCAACCATTTCCTTTATTTCAGCATCCCGTGGGAGAAATTCCTGGTCAATTTTTTTATGCGCTTCCAATGCTGGCTGCGATTCACGCAGAATTTTTTCGGTATTGACTACCCCTATTTTGATACTGTCGGCATAAACGCTACCAAACCCTGTCAACGGTATCAAGGTAAATGCTATCAATAGAATATGCCGCCATAGGAAATTCAAATGCAACGGATACCTCCGGTTGGTCATCGCCCAAATTAGAACTGCTGCCCAAAAAGAAACTGGAACGTCTGTATATTATCTTCCGGTTTCTCATTAAGCGGTTTGGCAACACTGACTTTTAAAGGACCCATCGGTGAAATCCAGGTTACCGAAAGACCCGCAGAATAGCGCATCAAATCAGTAAATCCTTTTTCAATAGTACCGTCAGCATGTTGTTTCGCCTTAAAACTATCGAAAACCGTACCCGCATCGACAAAAGCACCCAGACGGACTGACCGGTCATCCTTCATGAATGGCACGGGGAACAATAACTCAAGATTTGCTACTACACGTTTGCTGGCACCTAATGCAAACGTTCTGTCCGAACTCGGAATCCCCTCTCTCGGACCCAGCGAATTCAGATCATACCCGCGTATTGAATTATTACCACCGGCAAAAAAATTCTTGAAGAAGGGGAGTGGTTTTCCGGCATACCCATCGCCAATGCCAAATTCCGTATTCAGAAATAACGTGAACATCTGAGACACCGGAAAATACGTTCTCTGGTTATAGCTGACTTTGTAATAATTCAGGTCGGCTCCCGGGATACTGGCTTCGGCAAACAAGCGGTGCGTGGTTCCCGAAGTGGTGTATATAGCGCTATCGCGCCGATCCCTTGCCCAACTGACCGTAACCGGGAGATTATTTGTAGTACTGCCGAATTGCTCGACAAACCGGACAGTACGCGGCAGGCTTTCTGCAAAGGTGTCTATACTGGTTTGTTCGGCGCCTGCGCTGAATGATACGATGTCATTTTCGGCAATGGGAATACCAAATCGCATAATGGCGCCCGTCGTTGTCGTCCTGAATGCATTGACTCTGGATAACCGCGATGTATTCAGATTTCTTCGGAAAACATCAAATCCCAGACTCACACCATTGACAGTGAAATATGGATTCGTAAACGATGCGGAATAAACACGATTAATCCTGCCAGTATTGACCTGCATACTGAAATGATTACCTGTACCAAAGATATTATCCTGAGAAACAGAACCGTTGAGTATTAAGCCTTCACGATCCGAGAAACCTGCGCCGAACATTACCGCACCCGTCGGTTTTTCGGTTACTCTGACATCAATATCGACCTGATCAGGCGCATCGGAAACCGGCGGTGTTTCAACATCGACACTGTTGAAATAGAACAATCGGTCCGTGCGCTGCCGGGAGAGATTGATTTTCGATGTTGAATGCCACGCACCCTCCATCTGCCGGAATTCACGGCGAATCACTTCATCCTTTGTACGATCATTACCGGAAATATTGATACGCCGAATGTAGACACGCCGCCCGGGATCAATGAAAAATGTAAATCCCGCCCGCTGATTCTCAGGATCAAGATCAGGCGCAGCATTGACATTGGCAAACGCATAACCGTCATCACCCAGGCGATCGCTAATCAATTTAATGGATTCAGTCAATTTTTGACGTGCAAAAACATCTCCGGGCTGCAGTAATATAAGTTTTCTGAGTTCTTCTTCAGGCACCAGCAATTCACCGGCAAGCTTGATTTCAGATACGGTATATTGTTTCCCTTCGGAAATATTGACGGTGATATAGATATCCTGCATATCAGGTGTAATCGAAACCTGTGTGGATTCGATGCTGAATTCCAGATAACCGCGATCCAGGTAATACGATCGCACTGTTTCCATGTCGGCGGATAATTTCTGCTTCGAATACTGGTCATTCTTGGTGAACCAGGTCAACAGACCCGGTGTTGTTAAAACAAAAAGATCACGCAGCGTTTTGTCATCGAAGGTCTCATTGCCGACAAAACTGATCTGCCTGATTCGTGCAGTACGCCCTTCCTTAATATCAAAATTGATCGCGACACGATTGCGCTCCAAAGGCGTCGTTGTCGTAGTAATCTGAACGGCATACTTACCGGTGCTGATGTATTGCCTTTTCAACTCCTGTTCCGCACGATCAAGCATAGAGCGGCTAAAGATTCGGGATTCCGACAAGCCTGCCTGCTTCAGACCATCCTGGAGCTTTTCTTTATCAAATGCCTTGGCACCTGTAATATTTATCTGTGCGATGGCGGGGCGTTCTTCAACTTGTACAATGAGCACACCGTTTTCGGTTTTCAGCTTGACATCTTTAAAAAAGCCGGTTGCATATAAGGCCTTGACCGCAGCGGTCGCTTTTGCTTCATCCAATGTATCACCGACCTTCACTGGCAGGTAACTGAATACCGTACCAGCCTCAGTCCGTTGAATACCTTCAACACGAATATCGACAACAACGAATGCCTCACTCGCCCGGGTTGAAAAAGCGCACAAAAATATAACCAGCGCAACAAGATATTTGAATAGCATTCTTTAACCAGTGGTAAGGCGGCTAATATCGTTATAGATTGCAAATGTCATCAGCGTAAGCAACATGGCCAAACCAACTTTCTGGCCAATAATCATGGCCTTTTCCGAGACCGGTGATCCTTTAATTATTTCTATCGTATAATACATCAAATGCCCGCCATCCAGAATCGGAATGGGCAGCAGATTCAGCACACCCAAACTGACACTGATCAACGCCAGAAACGCCAGATAGGAAACCAGTCCCATTTGCGCAGATTGTCCGGCATAATCCGCGATGGATATAGGGCCACTGACATTCTTCCAGGACACCTCGCCAAAGAGCATTTTATACAGCATTCGCAGTGTTAGCACTGTCGTTTCCCAGGTTTTCTCCAGAGCTTTCCTGACCGCCTCATCCACCGGATACGTTACCATCACACGCAAAGCTTCAAAAACGGATTGATCAATCACCGGCATGATGCCGATTCGGCCGATCGTTCGACCATGTTCGGTTTCTACTTCGGGCGTTACACTCAATTGAATCATCTGGCCGTGACGCAGAATCTCCAGAACCAGAGTACGACCAGGACTCGACTGTATTTCCGGTACGAATTCCATCCAGCTGTAAACCGCTTTATCATCAACCGCAATGACTTCATCACCAGCCAGCAATCCGGCACGTGCACCTGCACTTCCAGACATTACTTCTGCGATAATGGGTTTAATTTCCGGCTGGTAAGTACTAAACCCTATTTTCCCGAGTACGTCACCTTCCAGTTCGTCGGGATGGACACTACTCAAATCCAGTTGTCGCCAATTGATTTCTCCACGCTGATTAATCGTCTCCACCGTGATATCAGAAGATTGATTGACAGCATAGCGTAACAGGATCCAGCGCACATCCTGCCAGCTTTCAACGGTTTCATTCTTAATCCGCACAATTGTTTCGCCTTCTTCGAACTGTGCTTCGGCCACCAGGGTATTCGGTACTATGGAACCGATCATCGGTTTGATGCCTTCAACACCCAGAATAAACATCAACCAGTACAGAACAATTGCTAACAGAAAATTAGCCAATGGGCCAGCTGCAACAATCGCAAATCGCCTTCCGACAGACTGACGATTAAACGCACGGGATAAATCTTTTTCAGGTACACGCCCCTCATTCTCATCAAGCATTTTGACGTAACCACCGAGGGGAATAGCCGCGACAACCCATTCTGTCTGATCTTTACCAATACGCTTGCGGAAAACCGGCTGACCAAAACCGACCGAAAATCGCAATACCTTCACCCCATTCCACCGGGCAACCAGATAATGCCCGAATTCATGAAAGGTGATCAGTATGCCTAAAGCAACGATAAATGCAGCCAGAGTAAAAAGTATTGACATGTCAGCTCAGTATTATGCGCAGTGAAAAAGGCTATTTTTTATCATTCATCGGTTAATCCTATCGTTAGAAATCAATTCCGAATCTCTACGCATTCAAGTATAGGGACGCCATTCAAAATTATTATCTTACCATTAGAAAAAAAGCAGCAGCACAGAAAAATGATAACGATTGGTATTTATCTATTTAATACAGCAAGCCAATTCCGGGCAGTTTCGCGTGCGATGTTATCCACACTTAACACATCGCTCAGCGAATAAATCTCCTGCTGTTTCACATTTTGCATGACATATTCGATCATCGCCGGAATAGCCGTAAAAGGCATTTTTTCATCAAGAAACGATGCAACAGCGACTTCATTTGCCGCATTGAGCACCGCAGGCATATTGCCGCCCATTTCAAGCGCATGATAAGCCAGTTTCAAGCAAGGAAAACGCTCAAAATCTGGCGGCTCAAAATCCAAATGCGCAACGTCAAACATATTGAGCGATGCAACGCCACTTTCGATTCTTTCGGGATAGCCCATCGCATGCGCTATAGGTGTACGCATATCGGGGTTTCCCAGCTGCGCCAAGACGGAGCCATCCACATATTCAACCATAGAATGGATTACGCTTTGCGGATGAACAACAACCTGAATGTTGTCGGGAGGAACGTTGAAAAGCCAGTGCGCCTCTATGACCTCAAGTCCCTTGTTCATCATGGTTGCAGAATCCACCGATATTTTCCGACCCATATCCCAATTCGGATGCGCGCAAGCTTGTGCAGGCGTTACATACGCTAGAGAATCCTGCGATATCTTTCTAAACGGACCGCCGGACGCTGTCAATAAAATGCGCCTGACACCCTTTTCCATTAAGTTTCCGTTAAAATCATGGGGTAGCGACTGATGTATCGCATTATGTTCGCTATCAATCGGCAATAATACGGCACGATGCTTTTTGACCGCATCCATAAAAATCCGTCCCGCCATCACCAGCGTCTCTTTATTAGCAAGCAACACAAGCTTACCGGTTTGCGCCGCGGCAAATGTCGGCCTTATGCCCGCAGCACCGACTATTGCCGCCATAACAACATCGACCTCAGGTAAGGAAGCGACTTTTTCCAGTGATTCGACGCCTGACAGCACAACCGTATCCAACCCCACCTGTCTGATTGACTCTTCCAGCTGTTGCGCAGATACAGGATCCAACATTACGGCGAATTGCGGTTCAAATTGACTGCATTGCGACAGCATTTTCTTGACATTGTTATTGGCTGTCAATGCAAGAACCTTGAAACGATCGGGATGCCGATGAACAACGTCAAGCGTGCTTTCACCGATACTGCCGGTTGATCCCAGGATAGTCAAATGACGAATAGTATTCATGATTGAAAAGAATTAAAAACCTGCATGGCCAGAATGGCGATAGGCAATGCAGCGGTCAATGCGTCAATGCGATCCAGAATACCACCATGGCCGGGAAGAATTTTTCCGCTGTCTTTCACCCCTGCCTGTCGTTTTATGAGCGACTCAAACAAATCGCCAACAATGCCGAATATCGCCAGAATGATCAGCAGCGGAATCAGCATGATCAAGTACGCATCATTGACAAAAACATAAACCCATACAAAACCGTACGCGATAACAGCAAGCATTGCGCCTGCAACACCTTCCCAGGTTTTTCCAGGACTAATGTGATAGGCTAGTTTGTGCTTGCCGTAGGCTCTTCCGGCAAAATAGGCGGCAGTATCAGAAATCCAAATCGTTGCCATAAAGCCTAATAAAAGTACCGGACTCATGACACGCAGCTGATATAACGCAAGTGCAGTGGGAATCAATACCAGCCAGCCGATCAGCATTAATGCCAGTGTATTGTTGATCTTGTGCGGATGTTTTAATTGAAGGGGAACGTAACCCGTCCAGAAAAGTGCGGACAGGATATAAACCCATATCATCGCCGATGTATAGGCATTGATTGCTGCCGCCTCACTCAGCAGGAACAGCAACTCTCCGCCCATCAGCGTCGTCAGGATCATAAACATAATCGTGTTTTTAACCGAAAAACCGGCCAGATTACACCACTCACGCGAACCTATTACAGTCAATACCAACAGCAAGGTTGCCCAGAAGATATCCTGCAAATACAACAAGGCCAGCAAAAAAAGCGGCAATACAACCATTGCTGTAAGGATGCGCGCTTTTAACATGAATATCCTTCTATCAAAAGGAAAATACCTGATTATTTGTAGACGTCATGTTGAACATGGGCAACGAATACCCAGTATGTATCAAATGTACGACATGATTTACCGCCGAATCTGTTCACTCGTTTGTCCAAAGCGGCGCTCACGTTGCTGATAAGACTGAATGGCCAAATCAAACTCCTTTTCATCAAAATCCGGCCAAAGCGTATTAGTAAAATATAATTCTGTATAAGCAAGTTGCCATAACAGAAAATTACTGATGCGATATTCTCCTCCGGTCCGGATAAATAAATCCGGCTCGGGTGCATAATGCATAGACAAATATTGCGCGAGATCTTCTTCCTTGAATTGCGCTGGCAAATTATGGGTATGGGATTCTTTTACAACTTTTCTCATCGCCTGCATGATATCCCATCTACCGCCATAATTTGCTGCAATCGTGAGCGTAAGTCTGGAATTATGCGCTGTCAGCTGCTCTCCCTGATGAATGAACTCCACGATTCTGGATTCAAACCGCGATATATCGCCGATGACCTTGAAGCGGATGCCATTTTCGTGCAACTTGACCATTTCCTGCTCCAAAGCGCCTGCAAACAGTTGCATAAGAAACGAAACCTCGTCCGCGGGCCTACGCCAATTTTCACTGCTGAATGCAAACAGCGTCAAATATTCGATGCCATGATCAGAACAAAACTTGATTACATTCCGGACTGTTTCCACGCCTTGCTTATGTCCGGCCATTCGTGGCATCAACCGTCTTCTTGCCCAACGTCCGTTACCATCCATAATGATTGCAATATGTCGCGGCATCGGTCCTGCTTCAGGTATTTCTCGCATGGAACCTGTACCTAGAGACATATCAAATTGCCATCAATTCAGCTTCTTTAGCCTGTAAGACCTTTTCAATTTCGGCAATATAACGATCGGTTAACTTCTGAATTTCATCCTGGCCGCGTCGCTCTTCATCTTCAGAAATTTCCTTGGATTTTAACAATTCCTTGAGATGCGCATTTGCATCACGGCGAATATTCCGCATCGCAACACGCACATTTTCGGCTTCCTGTTTGACGACTTTGGTCAACTCCCTGCGGCGCTCCTCTGTCAAAGGTGGCATGGGAACGCGTATAACCTCTCCGACAGACATGGGATTGAGACCAAGATCGGAATCACGTATTGCCCTCTCAATGGCATTCACCATTTTCTTTTCCCATGGAATAACGCCGATGGTACGCGCATCAATCAAATTAACATTTGCGACCTGATTGATCGGCGTTGGAGCACCATAATAATCGACCGTGACATGGTCAAGTAAGCCCGTATGCGCTCTTCCACTTCTTATTTTGCCCAAATCAACCTTTAGCGCCTCCAGACTCTTCTGCATTTTTTGCTCAGCAGATTTCTTTACATCAGCAATCATAATTTTTTCCAATAAGCAAAGTCATAATCAGCATTAAAATAGTGAATGAGAAGTCAGGTCTTTGTTTCATCAGGATTTCAACGGCCTACACCACTACGTAAGTTCCCTCATTTTCTCCAATTATAATGCGTTTCAGCGCACCCGATTTGAATATGCTGAATACATTCAGCGGCAACTTCTGGTCTCTGCAGAGCGTCAGCGCGGTTGCATCCATCACCTGCAGATTTCTGGCTATCGCCTCATCAAATGAAATTTTCTGATAACGCGTTGCTTGAGGATCTAATGTGGGATCATTCGTATAAACACCATCGACCTTGGTTGCCTTCAACATGATATCCGCATTCATTTCCATGCCACGCAATGCCGCAGCCGTATCTGTAGTAAAGAACGGATTTCCTGTGCCTGCGGCAAAAATAACAATCCAGCCTTCCTTCAGATAACGCATTGCCTTGTTACGAACATAGGGCTCAACAACTTGCTCTATCCGGAGAGCGGATTGTATACGAGGCACCAGATCCACCTGTTTCATCGCATCTTGCAACGCCAGTGCATTCATAACTGTTGCAAGCATACCCATGTAATCGGCAGTAACCCGCTCTATACTGTCATTTGTGGTTTTCATGCCACGAAAAATATTACCGCCGCCCACCACAATGGCGATCTCGACACCCATGCTATTGACTTCCTTGATTTCGGCAACAATTCGGCTGACAACGGACTGATTGATACCATAGCTGTTATCGCCCATCAGGGCCTCTCCTGATAACTTCAGCAGGATGCGTTTATATTGAGGTGTCATGGATTTGGCAACTTAAAGGACATTGGTGTAATTCTTATTTTGCCTGTCCCATTTGCGCTTTGACTTCTTCAGCAAAATTTTCGACTTTCTTTTCGATACCTTCACCCACGACGTACATCGTAAAATCATTCACTGATGCAGATTTCTGTGCCAACAGTTTTTCCACCGTGAGATCGGGATCTTTGACAAACGGCTGCCCTAACAAAGTCACTTCAGCCAGAAATTTGACAATTCGGCCTTCAACCATTTTTTCAATGATATTAGCCGGTTTTCCGCTTTCGGCTGCCTGTGCAGTAAATATCTGCCGTTCGTG
>CAZTCY010000089.1:0-10510 GCA_964612715.1 uncultured Nitrosomonas sp.
GCCGCACCGGCGCCAATGATGACCACATCCACAGGCATGATGGATTTTTTCATCGGCCGCTATTTCCGGAGAAACGGAAAATGCGTCTCTAAAGGTGCGTCAAAAAACGGAATGAAAAAACAAAACGGCGCGGGATACACACACAAGCTACATAGTGAAATAACTGTAAGTCATCATAATCACAAATAACGCTACGGATACGCCGATGCGTATGCTTAACGACTTGACCATACGCGTGGAATTTCCGGTGTCTTTATACATGTAATACAGCGCTGAGGCCATGCTGTAGACGATCACGAGAAATAAAATAGCGGCTAGAATTTTCAATGGCTTACCTCTGATAGAACGGGAATTAATTTAAGACGGTCAGTTTAGCCGAGATTGGCGGATTAATTCAATGGCTTTGTGCAGATATCCGGCAGGCCCGAACGACCGCCCTAAAATCAACTTGCTTCAAAAACCGATCAGAAACGCCGGAAACTGATTTCATCAGGCAGTCACTGTTATCCATTATCAATATTTTCATTGGATGATTTGCAAATCATTAAGTTCGATACGCCTGTACCGCCTTTCCGGTAAACCTATTGCCGGTTTTTTCCGGATCAACAGGACACTCAGCCGCCAGCTTATGGCAGGCATGTACACCAATGACAGGTCTCAGAAACAGTGCTGTGCTGCGCTTCTATTCAACACGTTATAATGACTGTCATGTTGCGCTGCCCATCGATCAAGCAGGAATATCATCGTTGCCTACACAATCAATCCTGTTGTTATAACTTTTCTCAGGACATACAATATGACGGTTAGGATTAATTGCAGTTATACGACATTATGGAATGACCGGTGGACGCAATGTTGTATAAATTAGCTCATACCTGGCCAAAAGGTTCGGTACTATCTTTGGTTATGAAATATTTTTTATCGCCTTCAGTCATCTCGCACAGGATTCATGTCATGCTTCCAGAAACTTTTCATCACTGGTCCCGGCAGATCACCGAAACCGGCAACGCGTTGGATCTCGAACCTGGCGTTTTTACGTGGGACGATCCGCACAAGATTGCGTTGTCGCTGAAGCATTCTGCCGATAACAGCGAACGGCGCAAAGCGGAACCGTTTGCTTCCGCCATGTCGATACTGAATTTTTATATCAACCGGGCAGGAAAGCATTTATCCGCGCCGCAGCGCGACGTGCTGGAAAAAACCAAGGATGAGTTGCGCGCATTGTACGGAAAGCCACGCCACGGCAGTTAGTTGACCGCTCCTGATATGGGCGCGTAACTTTTACTAATTCAGCCTGTCACACTCTGTAGTTTTTTCCACAGAACATCTGTTAACCCGATAACATTTGAATACCCATGAGTTACCTCGATTTAACCAACCATCAATTCAATCCCATCGGTCATTGGGACCGGCCATTGACGACAACGCGCATACCTCTGGCGCGCGATCTGGCGTTGTTTGATCAGAACGGTTACGACCTGACCGACCTGGAACAGCGCTATGCGGAAGCCAATCAGACACAAGCGCACGCGCACCGGGAGCATCGGCATGCACTTAAGGCACCGTGGTTCACACAACCGGAGCGGGTTGAAGGCGCCGTACTGAATCACAGTTTATTGTTTGAACGTAAAAGTTATACCGGAGAGGCACTACAACAACTGGAACGCTGGGCGAAAGCCAATCCACTGATTTACAAAATCATCCGCATCCGTCCGAAATGGGGACTCGATTTCAGCATGGACTATGCCGACCATGATGGCAATGTGTTCGAAGTGCTGCATTGGGAATATGACGGCTTTGAATACGACGAAGTCGAAGCCCGTAAACAGCAACTGGAAGCCAAATTTTCCGCCATTGACTGGGACGATGCCGCCGCCAGCATCCTGAAACAGAAAGACCAGTGGCATCACCTTGATTTCTTCGCGCAAAGCGACTGGAAGTGTCATTACTTCGGCATTGTCAAGGAACGCTTCAAGATGGTGATTTGGGCGTAAACACGATTAAAATAATCTTGGGTCAGGAGTCAAGTTCAGCATATGCGGCTCACGGTCTCACTTTCGGCACCGCAGGCGATACCGGCCAATGCCCGGTTCCTTGATTAATCGTAAATTGATCATCAACGCTTCAGCGTAGTATTATCTTTCCGTAATAAAACCAAGGGCTATACCTGCCGCACGCGGGAAACGGCCTGTCTGATCGCTCCGATTCACCGTCAATTAAGGCCGCCACGTTTATCCATGACAAAATCATTTTCCATCTACCTTGATTTTATTCGATTCTCAGCTGCATTTGTCGTTCTGCTGTGGCACTCAAGACCGCTTTATGATTTCGATTTGACCATTTCAAGTTATGGCCATGAAGCGGTTATCGTTTTTTTTGTTTTATCCGGTTTTGTCATCGCTTACGTCACCGACACGAAAGAAAAGACTCTCAAAGATTATGCCATTTCGCGGGCGGCGCGTATTTACTCGGTCGCGATTCCGGCGATCATCATCACAGCGCTAGTCGACTTCTCCGGATACACCCTCATCAACAGCAATGCGTATTCAGAAGGATACCGGGCCTGGGATTATGCCGGGATTCGCGTCATTTCCAGCCTGTTGTTCACCAATGAACTATGGACATTATCGACTCAGCTTTTTTCGAATGTCCCCTATTGGAGTCTGAATTATGAGGTCTGGTACTATGTTGCTTTTGCGATTCTGACTTTCGTAAAAGGCTACAGGCGCTGGCTACTCTTCGGTGCCATCTGTCTATTTGTCGGTCCCAAGATTTTTTTATTGATGCCGGTATGGTGGCTGGGCGTTTATATTTATCAATCCGAATATTGGCGTAACATTTCGCTTACCCCCGCCATTATGCTGTTTTTGCTTTCTATCTACGGGATTTATCTTTACAGCGCATACAATATCGGCGGGTGGGGATCACATTATCTGATGACCATCATAGGCCCGGAGTGGCATCATGAATTTGCCTTCAGCCGCTACTTTATCACCGACTACTATCTCGGCGTTGTCATCGCTGCGCACTTTGTCGCGGTCAGAAAAATTTCCTTATATTGCGCACATATTTTCAACATCATAGAAAAACCTGTCAGAATCCTCGCAGGATCAACATTTACACTTTATCTGCTGCACCAGCCTTTGCTCTGGTTTTTTTATGCCACTTTTTACGCAGAAAATCTGAGTCTCGAAACGTTCATACTCATTGTTTCGCTCACATTCGTCGCTACCTTCCTGATTGCACTGTTGACCGAACAGAAAAAACATCTCTGGAAAAAATGGATAACCCGGCTCTACAATTTTTGTGCGCAGAGCATCGTACACAGACGGTTATTCAGGAGAACTTTGCGTTAACCGCTACGGACGGACTGGAACTGTGTCAGTTGAAACTGGAAGAAACCGTAATCCGGCCTGAATGAGGTCGGACCGATATGTTTTTTTAAGTCTAGACGTTAATCACACGTTTAAACGTTGATTGGTCGGCAAAGAGCCGTGAATAACTGCGCGGGGCCGGTTTCCGGCAGATGAAGGCATCGTCGCTCAAGGGCAAGCACGTCCAGGCGCTGCTGGAACGCTGGCAAGGCGAAGGCTTGTCGTCCGGCACCATCAAGAATCGGCTCTCTCACCTGCGCTGGTGGGCCGAGAAGATTGGCAGGTCTGGCATCTTGCCAGCGGACAACTCGCAGCTTGGCGTGGCTGAGCGCCGCTATGTGACCAATATCAGCAAGGCCCGTGAGCTGGGCGCAAGCCTTGAGCAGGTCACCGATGCACACGTGCGCATGAGCCTTCAGCTACAGGCCGCATTCGGATTGCGTCGGGAGGAGGCAATCAAGTTCCAGCCCAGTTACGCGGATCGGGGTGACCACATCGCCCTCAAAGGATCGTGGACGAAGGGCGGGCGTGAACGCATTGTGCCGATCACCACCACAGAGCAACGCGACGTGCTCCACGCAGCACACCGCCTGGCGGGCAAAGGGTCATTGATCCCGGCACATAAGACCTACATCCAGCAGCGGCACATCTACGATGGACAGTGCAAGGCGGCAGGCCTGAGCAATATGCATGGGCTTCGGCATCGGTACGCACAGATGCGATATGAAACACTGACGGGGTGGAAATCACCGGCAGCAGGTGGGCCCGGTACGGCTCAATTCGACTTGTCGCAGCGCTTGGTCGACCGACACGCCCGACAGCAAATCAGCCGTGAACTTGGGCACGAGCGGGCAACGGTAACGGCGGTCTATCTGGGAAGCTGATTCAAGCCCGAGCCTGCAAAGATCCGCAGCCGACTTGTCGGCTGCCTAATATCCATCAAAGAACACCGATCTGATGACAAGCATCGAGAAAAGGTTTTTTGAGAAAGTTGCAGTCAGTAAATGGGCGTTTTTTCGTATTGAACGTCAAGGTCTGCAGAAAATCTTGCGGATCTCGACCCAGCTCCTTCCACTCATCCAATACCTGTGTTAGCCAGGCCTTACCATCGCTTTCTGTGCAGAGCTTGGCTTTGTAGCGTTCTTCAATGCCATAAACGTCCTTCCACGTTTCGATTTCTTCGGCAACAGCAGCGGGACCAAAGTGTAGGGTGATATCAGCTGGGGTCAGCTTGGCGATGTCTGAATGCTGCAAAGTGATTTGTAGCTCGATGGACTGCGCTGCTGGTTTGTAAGGGTAGAAAACGACACGACGTTGAACTGCTCTGGCGGGATCTTTGGGTTTGTAGGCGGGATCCTTGCTGGTCTTGTAGCTGCTGTTGCAGTGGTGACAGGCCGGGACAAGGTTGCGGAAGTTGATGGAGTTGAACGGGTACAACGCCTTAGGCAAGTAGTGGTCGTAGGCTTCGCGCTTGTTATGGTACTCGCCCAGGAGATCGTTGACACCACAAAACGGGCATTTCCCAGCCTTATTGGCCTGCACGAACGTTTGATAGTGGTCGTCAATGTCACCGATCTTGCCGCGCAACGCGACGAGGTTCAGAAGCGATTGCGAATACAGGCCCTTGAAGAACGTGCTGAGCTGGGTGGCAAGGTCTTTATGATTGGCAGCGATGTCGCTGTAACGGGCGAGTTGTGTTGCCGGATCATTGGCACACACTTTCTCCAGGTCATTGTTGCCTTGATACCACTGCTGAAACTGGCTGATCTGCGCGTCGGATAGAACCGAGAAAAAGCCGTAGATGCGCTCCACATGACCAGAAAAAAACTCTGCGCCATTGCTGTCGTCATAGTGAAATGCAGTCATCACTTCATGCAGTTCAGGGTTCGCAACAAATAGATCCAGACTGTAATCGCCACCTGCCGGCGCTTTGCACCAGACCTCATGAAAGATGAAGTCGATGAACGTATGCATCTTCTCTATCTGGTGTGGCACGTAGGTATACGGGAACAGCATCAGTCCTGTCCCTCCTCAGGGCCTGACTGATCGCCATCGAGAATGGCCTTGATCAGCAGCACCTTCTCCACCGAATCGCCGAGTTGTTGGTGAATCTCCGTGATCAATGACTCCCTGTCTTCGCCGCCCTGTTCAAAGCGAGCACGCAACGCCTCCAACAAAGCCTGCGCGTGACCGCCGATGGTTTCGCGCTTGCCGAAGGTGTTCATGGTGATCTTGTTGATCGATGCACCCAGCGTGTTGTAGTTCGGCTTGCTGATGCTGACCTTGCCGCTGGCTTTATCCTTGGCGAACACCAACACCTTCTCCGGCTTGCTGTCGGAGATCAGGAAGGGCGTGTGGGTGGTAACCAGCATTTCTTGTCCCGCATCCTCCACATCGGGCAAGCATTGACGCAGGCGGGTGATGAAGCTGGCGCGCCAGTGCGGGTTGAAGTGGGTTTCTGGCTCATCAAGCAGGAACAGGCTGTTAGTTTTACGAAACAGCAGGCATAGCCCGAGGCTGTGCAGCATCTGGTACTCGCCGTCCGACAGCTCTTTGAGCAGCATTGGCTTTTCTACGCCCTGCATTGCGAAGTAGAAATTCTTGAAGCGCATGATGCGCTGGTCGGAGGCCAGCGTCGGTACCGTCTCACTGACGTAGTGGCTGGTGGAGCGGTACAAGTCGGTCTTGATGGTATCGCTGACGCTATACAGGTTGAGCGTCAGCAGAACCTGCAAGGCCTGGAACAAAGCGAGGGCAGGGCCTGCCGGATCATCGAAATTGGCCCGGAAGGCTTGCTTGGTCGCTTCATTGATCCGGTAATCCAGGATCAGCGTGTCGGAAGCCTCATCGTAGAAATGCAACGTGGCACAGCGCTTGAGCTTTTCGACAATGGCCGTGCGTTCAGTACGCTCATCGCCATTGGCCTCTAGTCCTTGAAGCAGATTGAGTCGGTAATCTCCGGTCTCCGGATCAAGATAAACCACATTGGTATCTGTAAAACGACCATCCTGCGTTTCGGTGGACAAGGCGTACTCACCCGAAGTAAAGGCAGCAACTTGCTGACTTGTGGTCGGGATGCTGCGGCGCAGGACAATGCGGAACTCGCGCAGCGCCTCTATGCCCACATCCTCGCGGAAGGGTTGGAGAGTGGCTTCATCCTGAAGCAGAAGATTGCACAACAGAATAGCTTGGCTGAAGCCACTGTCCAGATAGGCCAGCCGCGTTTCGGGACGGCCGGGATAAGGGAGCTGTCGGGCCAGAGCATTCCAGTACTCATCGAACTGGATGAAACGCATCTTAAAGAACGGCAGGCTGAGAATCTCGTTCTCGCCGGAGGAATAGCCCAGCACGTACTGCGGCAATAACAGGTCACGCTCTTCATCAGTCAATGTGCTGAAAGCAAAACCCTCGACAGGGAATGCTTCGTTGTTCTCCCAGCGCAGCCACGGCGACTTGTCCGGCTCCTTGATCACGACCACGTGGGCGAACTCCGGACTGTCGGAAGACCGGTGTTCCTTCGGCAATTTGATCAGGTATTCCAGTTCATAGGCGTTGGGATGGCCTTCGTGCTCTTGTATGCCCTCCGGATTGTCATCAGGGTCGTACTGAAAGATGTCGGGTAGAAAATTGCGGCGTACCCGCTGCACCTCCAGCTGAAAGAAGATCGCTGCCAACGCTTCGAGCAGGTTGGACTTACCGCTGCCGTTGGGGCCGGCGCACACGAAGGGCGTAAAGCCTTCGGGCTGGGCCAGTTCTTCCTGCAAGCTCCACTCAGTGCGGAAGTAATGTTCAAAACCACAGGGCAAGCTACGAAAGCCTGCCGGGTCGGTGATCTTGAGGCGAAGCAGTTTCATGACTGAACAGCCGTGAGTTCGATGCGGTTGCCGACGTTATTGCCCCCCTGCGTCAGCGCGCCAGCCGCCAGCGCCTCGAATACCCATTTTTTGATGTATTCATAGTCGTTTAGCCCAAGCCCAACATCATTGCTCGGGTAGGACTCGGCTAAGCGGTTCTTATACTCATCAGCGACAGCTTCGTCTTCCACCACAGTCTGCAGCCATTTTGTGAGTCGATCACTCGCCGCCACCATAAAATCTTGCACCGAAAATGGCGCATCCCCCAGTTGTTGGCGATAGGCTTCCAGCCATTCTGCGATCAATGCTTTACGCGCCTCGGAATTTTCCAACGCTGCCAGCAGGTTTCCGGTATCGGGCAAATGAATCGTAGTCACGGCTTGCACAACAGGTTCGGGCACGGTAGCTTGATCTCCAATAGCAACGGGAGCGATAGACTGGGTGGGGAGAGGCACGCGCGACAGATCCAATTCGCCCCTGAAGGCCTGCTGACTTAGTGCGCCGTAGAGGGCTTCCAGATCGGTGAGGCTTTGTTTGTATCTGGACTTAATACCTTCGACTTTTTCAACAATGACCGCGAATCGATTTTGCATTTCGAAGGGTGGTTTGATCATCGTGATTTTCCCAAAATCGCCCTTTGTCAGAATCTTCTTCATCCCCTTCGTGGCGTGACTCTGTATATAGCTTCGAGATAAATTAAACAGACCATACAAGTACAAAGGATTAACATCCCTTCCAGGCTGGATGGCATTGATCTGCTGGTTGAAGGACACTGTCCTGTCTGTTAATGCTGCGCGCCCAATTGATTCGACGCTGCCCGCGATGCAGGCAACAAGCAGTGCACCGCTCGTTACGGCTCTTGCCTTTCTCGCACCAATCTGAGAAAGGTGCTCGGTAGAAGGTGTGACGAAAACAGCATCGCCTGTAATGTTGTCTGTTTTGATCCACTCAATGAAATCACCATCGTAATTTGCTGATTCATTTCTGGGGGGCGTATTGCCCGTGGAAATCTTGCCAAAAGCCGTCAATGCGGGCTTATCCCAACCCTTCTCATTTCGCACCGGATCGCCAAACATCTCCAGAAATACGCTCTTGAGCAGGTCGTCGAGGTGTTGCAGGTGTTGTTTGCGCTGGACGATCAACCCTTCTACCTTGCCGAGCAGATGGGCAATGCGGATTTGGTCACCGAGGGGCAAGAGAGGGATTTCAATCTTCTTGAGGGTGTCCTGCGTAATTGCTTTAAAGGTTGAACCCGTACCCAAAGCGTCGATTTGCCTTTCATTCGCTTTTAGGTAGTAGTAGAGGAATTTCCCATCAAGCCCTGGTAATGGACGAATCGCTGCTAGGCCACGGCCAATGATCGACTGTTGATTGCATATATTTACTGCACCAACAGGAGCGCGAACCGAAATAAGAATATCACCTGGCTCTGCTTCTTTTCGCTTTTCGCTCGTACACCAAATACGCACGGCGGGGTACATCTCTTGAAAATCAGCCTTGCCCTGAAAAAAAGGAAGCCCTTGACCAACCGAGTTATAGGTAGATGATTCTGGGGACTGGCCGGCGACTATCTTTGCCAAAGAAATAAGTGGTTTGAAAATCATCCCACCATCCCTTTCAATTCCAGCAACTCGCGCACAATGCCGTTTTGCACCTTGGCCAGTTCTGCCTCATCCAAATCACCTACTTCAGCTTGCATCAGTCGATCCAGAATCACCCCCGGCTTGTCGTATTGCACCTCCTCGAATACATCCTGCTTGTAGCGCGACAGTGAGAGATCGTAGTTGCTCGTGTCGCTGGCGATCTCGGCGCGTGGCACCATAAAGTATTTTGCCGTGCGGTCAGTGTCAGTCGCCGGGCTGCGGGCGCGGTACTGGACGACGATGTCCTGCAGGTCGCCGAAGTTTTCCCGCTTGCTGCGCTTGTCGTCCAGTGAATAGCCATCGGCAGTCATTTCGTAGAACCAGACATGCTCGGTTGCGGGCTTGGCAATCTTGTCCTGCGGACCCCAGACCTTGGTGAACAGCAAAATGGCGGTGCTGACCCCGGCATAAGGCCTAAACACGCCGCTAGGCATGGTGATGACGGCCTTGAGGTCGCAGCGCTCCACTAGTGTCTGGCGCAGATCCCTGAATGCCTTGCCGGAGCCGAACAGCACTCCCTGCGGCACGATCACGCAGGCATTGCCGCCCTTCTTGAGCAGGCGATAGATGTTCTCGACAAACAGCAGTTCGGTCTTGGTGGTAGAAAGCTGCAGGTTTTCATTGATGTCGCCCTTGTCGATGCTGCCGGTAAAGGGCGGGTTGGCCAGCACGATGTCGTATTCGGCTTCTTCGTTGTAGCTCTTGCTCAGGGTGTCCTGATAGTCGATGTGCGGCTCGTCGATGCCGTGCATCATCAGGTTCATCAAACCCAGCCGCACCATGGTGGCGTCGATGTCGTAGCCGTACAGGCTTTCCTGCAGGATGGCCTGAGCCTTTTCGGTCAGTGCGGCAGCGACCGAGGTTCGGACAAAGCCGTCTTCATCGGGCTCAAGGTTCTTGGTGCCTGCCTTGATGGCCAACTGGGTGACGATGTACTGGTAGGCGCCCAGCAGGAAGCCACCGGTGCCGCAGGCCGGGTCGGCGATCTTGTGGCCCAGTTGGGGCTGTACCAACTCGGCCATCAGTTTGATGATGTGGCGAGGGGTACGGAACTGGCCATTCTTGCCTGCAGTGGCGATTTCGGAAAGCAGGAATTCGTAGACATCGCCTTGGATGTCCTGGAAGGCTTGGCCGTTTTCCTGTGAATCCCTTTCCATCACTTCGAAAATTTCGTCAATGGTCTTCACCGCCTCCACCAGTAGCGCTGGCTTGGGGATGATGAACACGGCGTTTTTCATGTGGTGGGTGAAGTTGGATTCGGCACCGTTCAGGTCTTTCAGGAAGGGAAACACCTTGCCCTGAACGTGTTGCAGCATCTCTTCAGCCTGCATGCGCTTGAACTCGCTCCAGCGCAGCGTGCGTTTGTCGATGCCGTACTTGCGCTCGTCTTGCGCACGAATGTCGATCAACTCTAGTGCGCTTTCACGGCCACTCAGCTTTGTCCGATACTCGGGCGGCACCCAGATACCCTCAAACTTGGAGGTGTATTTCTCGCCGGTCCACTCGGCATCGGCCTGTCTCTTTTGATCCAGTTCGTCCAGCCGTTTCATGAACAGCAGGTAGGTGATCTGCTCGATGGCGGTGAGCGGGTTGCTGATGCCACCACTCCAGAATTTGTTCCAGAGCTGGTCGATTTTAT
>CAZTCY010000090.1:0-10497 GCA_964612715.1 uncultured Nitrosomonas sp.
TAAGACGACAGACTGACGATCGGCGTGGGTTTCATGTCACCGAGATGATGCTGCAAATCGTTGAGCAGCCGATAGTAGTCTTGTAGAAAATCCTCGGGTGATTTGTCACTGGATTCGGCATTGAAACGGATCAGCGCTTTTTTGATTTTTTGCGCCGATTTGACATCGTTAGATGCCGCCAGGGGGTAGGCGTTGTAATAATGCGCCGTATTGATCTGATTATGCCGGATATAATTGTGAAAAGGCGTCAATGGAACGGACTTGGGATAACGGACGTTCCATTTCCAGAACAGATCGAGTCCTGAGGGTATGGCAAACGTGAATGAATCCACATACTGATCCCAGCTGCCATTGAAGTTGCTGAAAAAAAGCATATAGGCATAATGCAAGTCTTCTTTGGGTTGACTTGGATCAAGATGGGGGAAGCCATCTCTGGGGATAATGACCCATCGGGCATAGTGAATCAGCGACAAGGTCTGCAATCCTTTCAGTGTACTGGGAAGTAAGGTTGCAGCTTTAAAGAACAGCTTGTTTGTCCAGGTTGTGTACCAGCGTATCGGGGTAATCACATTCATGGCATAGGCTTTACCAGCTATGTTCGACATAACAGCTCCTTGATGGGTTTGTAGTTAATCAGTTTTTCGGTGTGTTTCTTCTCTTTTCCAGCCTTTAAATGTATTTGAAATGTAACTTTTTCAGTATGCGTTTGCTGTGCGTTGCGCAATTGTGAACACCGCCACGTTGCGTTCAGATGATTGGTGAGATCGGTCATTCCAATTCAAAGGCATCTTAATATGTAAAAGCTGTTCGCGCAACAATTATGGTTCAATCATGCCCCTGTTGAAGACTGTCAGGGATCCGGTTTTCCCGGAGGAATATAATATCGTATGGAAAGCGGATTTGTAATCAGAAGATCCCGAGTCTACGTAGTTCTGTAATCCCGCAATCGAAACCATTTTTTCTGAGCTGTTTCCATCAGTTTGAACGCCATAGGTAACGTAGTTGTCTGGTTTCCACAGTTCTTTGTTCTGGCAGTTCTTAACCTGACCGTGGCAAATACTGATTCAACCGGAGGGGTGGTTTTATGCACCCGACAACGTTGCTGATCGGTTCGCGGCCGGTGTTTTGCTACTGCTTTCCAAAATCCCAAGGCACCGTCACCGACTGCCGGCCTGGGTGCTTTGTTAAGGCCGCGCTGTTTCAAATCCATTAACACTCCCGTCCAACTTGCTTCAGACTCTAGCAGATCGAATAGCATGAAAAACATAATCAATGAGCTATGTTCGATAACGAACATACATGATTGCGACAATAAACTATTCTCTTTGCTGATTCAGGTTCAGATTGAAAAGGAGAATCGAATGAAAATCTTAAAGTTGATTGCAGTGTTGATATTAAGCGTAGGTATGAGCGGCTGCTTATCGTTTTCCAGTAGCAACCCCGGTCCGCAAGGGCCTCAGGGTACCCAAGGACCCGCTGGAAGCAGTGAGAAGATTATCGTAGTTCCAGAACGATCCGACGATAAGATAATCGTGGTACCTGAAAAATCGTACTGAGCAAGGTGCTTAATCAAACAGTTAAATACAATTTCCAGATTCAATCTGTAAGCTGCTAAAAACAGGGGATGGAGATTGCTGAATCGATGTCAATCATAGTAAAAACTTAACATGGAGCAACGCAAATGAAGTCATACCACTCTCTCATAATTGTCGCAATCATTCTGGCGTTATCTGCCTGTGAACAAAATAAAACAGGATCCGAAAAAGCAATGGATAACGTCGATGATATTCTTGATCGTCGCCCTGGTGAAGAAGTGCGCGATGCAGTGGAGGATGCCAGTGATGAACTCAAAGGTGCTGGCAAAGAAATAAAAGAAAAATTTAAAGACGCGACGAACTAATTTCTGTGTCAGTTTGCAAATCATCTAGCGCACTGCGCTTGTTGAGCCGCTGAAACAGATCAACCTATCGACAGTGCCGATAGGTTGATCTGTTTCAGCGGCGATAAACAATTCTGTATTTATTCTGTAATAAACGCATAACCTCCAAACATAGTTATGCGGCATAAGCATCAGCTGTAAATGTCATGAGCATATCATTCTTCTTGAATAAAACAAAAGTGTGCAGTTCCACGTGTTTGTCATTATCAGGATAAAAAAACATAGGCTGACCAACGCATCTTTTGTAAGCATTAATTGCAAAATCTTGTTTCCTGACTGAATGAGCTAGTCACAGCCACGCAACAGAAAGATGACAAACAGAATCGGTAGGGGTATTCCTAAAAGCCACAGTAGGATGTAACCTATTTTTCCCTCTTGCTGCTTTTTTAGGGTTGAAGTAATCCGCCGTGCAGTGACACCTTTTAGGCGGCTAAAATAATTGGTTCTCAGCATCGTTGACTCCCTGTTTAATTTCAGCCCAATGGAATAGGGCTGATTATGGAAAAAGTAACCGTGATAATCTCGTTCGTTTTTGTTTAAACCAAGCTCCTGATTCATTCGCTATGCTTTAAATGCTCCAGCATGGTATCTACATCACTGACAGTAAATGGATCATCGGGGCAATTATCAACTTTGCCGGGTTCACTGAATAATTGGCTAATCTCTTTATCCTCGGCAACCATTGAATAGCGCCATGAACGGCTGCCAAAACCAAGATTCTCTTTTTTCACCAGCATGCCCATTGCGCGGGTAAAATCGCCATTTCCGTCAGGCAGCATTTTTACATGCTGGATATCCAAATACTTGCTCCATTGATACATGACAAAAGCATCATTAACACTCACGCAATACACTTCATCTACACCCTGAGCAATGAATTCTTGATATTTGGCATCATACCCAGGCAAATGCTTGTTTGAGCAAGTGGGCGTATAAGCGCCAGGCAGCGCCAGAACAATAATTCTTTTTCCTGCAAAAATGTCATCGGTACTGACATCCTGCCAGCGAAATGGGTTGTCGCCGCCGATACTTTCGTCACGAACACGTGTTTTAAAAATCACATCAGGTACAGTTGTAATCATGTTAAGACTCCTTGTTTTATTCGAACTTTGTTCATGAGAGTTACCTAAAATTAATTTAGCTATGATTCAAACATAAAGTGACGACTCCCATTACCCAATTAAATTGTCACACGTAAAACTGAATGAGTCCGTGCGGTAACGAACAAATTACGATTGAGTCTGCGCGAATCTCAATTTCCTTTTGCGCCATAAAATATCTAGCCTTTAAGCTAAGAGCATGTGAATAAAGATATTTAAAGTCAAAATCACCGCCTAGCACTGGCTATTTATCATCTGGCGATGGAAATAAGCCCTTCGCATGCATTCCGGCAATACCCGCTGCCGGAAGAAAATAAAGTCTGAATTGTTGCAAGCGCATTAAGACTTTCGCTATGTACGATATCGTACATACGGTATTGGAGGCTGTCGTTAGAATGAGGCAAATGGTTAAATCAATAAATGCAATGGGTATGGTGCGGAAAACCTGATACCTACCTTAAAGGGAACAATTTATAAATCAACGGAGAATCAAATGGATTATGCAGGGTTATTAATTTTTATCGCAATTGGCGCAGTGGCAGGTTGGGTGGCTGAGATAGTGATGAAGGGAAGAGGCCTGGGTCTGTTAGGTAGCATACTCATTGGCATTGTCGGTGCTATCGCTGGTGGTATCTTATTTGGCCTGCTGGGACTCATCGGTTCAATTGTAACCGCTGTAGCCGGGGCTGCAATATTGCTATTTTTGATCGGGTTTATCATGAAGTCTAAGAATCAATCTTGAATTGATTAACACAAGAGAGGCCTACAAGCGAAAGGTAGAAGCTGACGTGGCGTTGGTACAAGCCAAATTGGCAGAATTGAGAGCCGTAGCGAAGGGTTGTGCGGCCGACACATTCGTATCAAAATATGATCAGCAGATTTAAAGAGATTGAGCACACTGCGATCCCCGCCAGTTAATGCAATTTGGTCAGTTTGAGGTCTGCGTTAACCTATAATTATTGCGGGGGCCGGTATGCTAATCCGGAAGGTGAAGGATATAATGGAAAGTACCTCGGCAAACTATGAAAAAGCGCTTTCTTTTGAAAATACATAAACCATCCGAAATAAGCCGCTTGCCACCTCTTAATTCAGTGCCTCTTCCATGACCGCTGAAAATACATCGGCGGCTTTCCCTATTGTTGGCATCGGGGCCTCAGCCGGTGGTTTAGAAGCCTTAGAACAGTTCTTCCGCTATGTTCCAGTTAACACCGGCATGGCTTTCGTGCTGGTGCAGCATCTCGATCCCAGCCATGTCAGCTTGCTCACTGAAATCCTGCAACGTACCACCGCCATGCCGATGACCGAAGCTTTAGATGAAATATTGGTTAAACCCAATCACGTCTATGTCATCCCACCCAATCGTGATATGGCGATCTTCCACGGAAAACTACAATTGAGCGTACCCAATGAGCCGCGTGGACAGCGCTTACCCATTGATGCTTTTCTGCGGTCATTGGCGGAAGATCAGCACGAAAATGCTATCGGAATCATTTTATCCGGCACTGGATCTGACGGCACGCAGGGGTTATGCGCCATTCTCGGTGCAGGCGGTGTGACGTTGGTACAGGAACCGACCACTGCCAAGTATGATGGCATGCCTTCCAGCGCCATTCAGGCAGGGTGTGCTACCCAGGTGCTACCGGTTGAAAAAATGCCGGAAGCACTGCTATCAGGTGTTCGTCAATTTAACGTTCATGAACAAACACCCAATGACCCTAAAAGAACCAGCGGGATAAGTCGTATCCTGATGCAATTGCGGACTAAAACCGGTCATGACTTCTCGCTATACAAAAAGAGCACGATCACTCGCCGCATCGAACGTCACATGCTACATCATGCAATCAAAGATACGGATGTGTATGCTCGATTCCTCAAGGAAAATCCTGCTGAAGTAATCGCCTTATTCAAAGAATTGCTGATCAATGTCACCAGCTTCTTTCGAGATGCAGACGCATTTGGCGTGCTGTACAAGGAGATTTTACCGGAGTTATGCAATGATAAATCCGAACAATCCATATTTCGCGCCTGGGTTGCAGGTTGCGCCACCGGCGAGGAAGCCTACTCTATTGCGATATTGCTGAAAGAATGGATGGAGGAGAATCATCACGAATTCAAAGTACAAATCTACAGCACCGATTTGGATGATGAGGCCATTGCTATCGCTCGTACCGGTATCTATCCATCTAATATCACCCAGGATATTACTCCGGAACGACTGCGCCGATTCTTTACCAAAGAAGATACGGGCTATCGGATAAAGAAGGAAATCCGCGAAATGGTTGTATTTGCAGTTCAGAATGTACTTAAAGACCCTCCCTTCACCAAGCTTGATTTACTCAGTTGCCGCAATCTGCTGATTTATCTGGGATCAGAATTGCAGAACCAATTAATCCCAACCTTTCATTACGCGCTCAAGCCCGGCGGAATTCTGTTTCTTTCGCCCTCGGAGAGCATCGGTAACCATACCGAACTGTTCTCTTCTATCAACCGCAAATGGAAATTCTACCGGGCTATCCATTCGATTGCCTCTCCTCGCGCTGTAATGACAAACGCTTTATCCTGGACTGCAGGAGCGGGTGGAAAGGCACCTGAGGAAATGATGATCAAACCGAAGGAAACCAACTTTGCTGAACTCACCCGCCGAGTGCTGTTGCAATGTTTTGCTCCCGCTTCGATAGTGACTGACCTCAAAGGTGACATTCTCTATGTACATGGCGAAACCGGCAAATATTTACGTCCAGCACCAGGTCAAGCCAGCCTGAATATCATTGAAATGGCGCGTGAGGGACTGGAACTAGAACTTCGTACAGCCATTCGCGCAGCAGTCAATGAAGGAACGCCAACTCTGAACAGGAAAGTGCGGGTTAAAACGAATGGTGATTTCACACAGGTTAACCTTAGCGTCCGATTTTTTGCGAATTATGATGGTAGCCAGAGCCTGTTGTTGATCAGTTTCCAGGAAACTGTGGGTCCAAGAACCGTAAAATCGGGACAAAAACGAGTTACCAAACCGGCAGAACGGGGACGCATCCAAGAATTGGAACGTGATCTTGCGTATTTAAAAGAGAACTATCAAGCTACACTGGAAGAGCAACAAGCCTCTAATGAAGAACTCAAGTCGGCTAACGAAGAAATGCAATCCACTAATGAGGAGCTACAGTCAGCCAATGAAGAATTGGAAACTTCCAAAGAGGAACTCCAATCGGTCAATGAAGAACTGATCACCGTCAATTCTGAACTGCAAACCAAAATTGAGCAACTGGCTGGCATGCAGAATGACATGAAGAATTTGCTCGATAATACACATATCGGTACCGTATTCCTCGATGAAAAGTTGATTGTTCGACGATTTACGCGTGAGGCAACGACTATCTACCGGCTTGTACCCACAGACGTGGGCCGGCCTTTGAGTGATATTAAGCCCAATATCGCCGGTGATAAACTACTGATCCAAGCCCATTCTGTGCTCGAAACGCTGATACCGTTTGAACAGGAAGTACAAACCGATAAAGGGGTCTGGTATCTCGTGCGTATTCAACCCTACCGCACTCTGGATAATGTGATTGATGGCGTTGTGCTGACTTTCACCGATATCAGCAAGCGCATCAAAGCAGAGACTGACATGCGATTGGCACGCGATTTGGCCGAGAGCGTCGTCGATACAATAGATGCCCCGCTATTAGTCATGGATAGCGATTTAAAGGTTATTTCTGCCAATCGTGCCTTTTTTCAGTATTTCCAAGTAACTGCCGTTGATACACTTGAACGTAAGATTTACGATTTGGGCAACGGCCAATGGAATATCCCGGCCTTGCGGGAACTACTGGAAATCATTTTGCCACGTGACCAGGCCTTTGAGGGATTTATAGTGGAGCATGATTTTCCTGCTATCGGACACCAAAAGATACGCGTGAATGCGCGCCGCATTGTCGGAAAATCCAGTGAATTATCATTGATTCTACTCATGACTGAAGATACCGGCGGCCACTGTCCTACAAAGGAGATTAATGCATGAATAAAAAATGGAATGGTGTCGAACGGCGCGAGTCGTTGAGAGCAGAGGCCGAGGCTATGGTGGAAAGTTTCTCTGTAGGCGCTGATACACTCAGTACTACTGAGGTTCTGTTGCACGAACTCCTGGTGCATAAAATTGAGCTGGAGACGCAAAATGAAGAATTACGAAGGGCTCATGCGGCAATGGAAGAAGCGCGGGATCACTATGTGGATTTTTATGAATTTGCGCCCATCAGTTACATTACCATTAACCGAACCGGCATGATTAGCGCAATCAATCTGACTGGGGCCGCGTTACTGGGTGCTGAGCGTGCAAAACTGATCAATCATCGCTTCTCGACATTTGTTGCCAGCTCAGATAGAGATCATTGGCATCGTCAGTTCATGAACATGATGGAGCATGATAAAGGTGAGCCGCATAAGTTTCGCCTGGAGATGGTACGTACCGATGGGTCACAGTTTTTTGGCCATCTCGACTGCCTGCGCAAAGTGACATTAGATGAACCTCCGATGTTGCGCGTTGCCCTGACCGATATCACGCAACAAAAAACCGGTTCGAATGGGTTCGAATAGCTGTATTTTCCGATGATCGCTTGATTAATTTCCCAACGTCTGATTATTTATCGAATTGCTGTATCAGTAGATATTTTGCAGTCAAATACACTGTATGTACGTTATCGCACATACAGTGTTCATTGGGGTTTATACAATTAATCACCTTGGCCTGAGTAATAAAACATCATTTGCTTGCTGGAAGCGGGTGGAATCTGCCTGTGTTTCTGTGGTTTGGTTTCATTCTGACGAATCCGGCTTGATTAATTTTACGGATTTATAAATGCCCCATTTACTTAATAAACCGATCCATATTTTGGGCATAGGTGGTATTGGCGCAGCACTTGGATGGACTTTGGTTCAAAGCGGTTATTCGGTAATCCTGGTTGACAATCATCCTGACAAGATTGAAGCGGGTAGAAAAAACGGTATATCGGTGGTTGGACTGGGTACGCAACAAATACCCATTGTGGCTTTTGCTGATTGGATTCCGCCGAGTGAAGGTTTTGTTCTGCTTTGCACTAAAACTTATGATAATCCGGAAGTACTTTCCCGTTTGTCGAGCGATGCTTTCTTAGTACCCATTCAGAATGGTTTTGATCCGGAGTTGGAACAACGCAATCATGCGTGCGAGGGCATTGCCACTTTTGTATCGGAATGCCAACGCGATCGTCCCGTAACCCAAATCACGCGACCGGGCAGTTTGTATATTGGAGCACGCCGTTCGATCACCGCGGATGAGAAAGCTGAAATGATATCACTGGTAATTGCACTGGGAAAAACCAGATTATTCTCCGTCGAACTTGTTCCGGATATCCGGCCTTATAAGGCAACCAAGCTGATGTACAATGCCGCCATCTCGCCGCTGGCGGCAATGGCCGGCGTGGATAACGGCGAATTATTGACCGACCAACTGGCAAAGAAGCTCTTTTTTGCCTTGCTTCTTGAGAACTACGCAATTCTCCAACAAGCTAAAATTCCTCTTGCGCGTATCGGACCGTTTCATCCCGATACGGTGTCATTGATTCTATGCATTCCCTGGCTGCCGGCATTGATGGCGATGTTTTTCCGTCCATCGTTACGCGGGACGTATTGTTCAATGGCTCCGGATATTCATACCAAGCATGCGCGCACAGAAATCGACGCCTATACCGGTCATCTTATTCGACTTGCTGGAGAATTCCCTTGTTCTTTAAATCGCGCGACGTTTGCGCGTATTGAAAAGATAACCTCTGAAGGCCTGAAGCCCCAATATCAACATTTGCAGGATTTGGCAGCCCAGTTACCGGAAGGAGTTCTGTCTTGATTCCGGTTACTGGCGGTCCGGTTTCTTGGGTTCGCATCTGGTGACAAAGCTGCTTGATGCGAATGAATCTGTTCGAGTGCCGGAGAGCGGCCAAGAGCCTCCGTCGATCACCCCCCCTGCTTTTGGATCGAGTTGAGGAACTGGTAGTAAGTTGCTGACATTCGTGACGCGCCCCATCCGTCCAAAAAACCACGATCTATCATCTTGCTGCCGATCCTAACCTTTGTGTGCCGTGACCGTTGGGTGTATGTCGTCAAAATACTATAAAACTACCCGGACAAGATAGGAGGTCAGGCTCTGATATTGGCTTTGCTGGAAAGTCTGCATCACCCTGAAAAAAGTCGATTGGTATCTGACATTGATCAAGGTCATTCTATGTTGCAGAAACCCTTGCTTCGCAAGGCCATATCATAGCCTCGCAGGAATGAGTTTTCCTGGTTAATTAGTCTGCCGATTTCTCAATTGCTTTACCACCTTTCTGAACATCCTTCCCTACTCCACTCATAGTGTTGCAGGCAGACAGTTGGATAACAGCAATTAAAGCAATCATTAAGGTTAATATTTTCATAAGCGCTCTTTTTGATCGGATAAAAAAATTAAATTTTTCTTATAAAAATGATATCTGAATGTCTGCTTCAGGATGAAGGCGGTCGTCTTCCTGTCAGAAAGAAAAAGATGGCCATAATAATACCGACCACAAACGCAATCCACGCTATCTGGGTTGCTGTACCCGCAATACCGGAGAAACCCAGTACACCTGCAATAATAGCGATGATCAGAAATGTAGCTGCCCAGTTAATCATGTGTTTACTCCTTGTTTTTTAATATTTAACCCAATAAGCCTCCGAACAAATTATTCGGAGATTTATCTTCATGAAGTTGTATCCAACACCTGTTCGGTTATTGGAAATCACTTCAAAAATTAATTAATAGTTTCCTTTCCTTTCTGTTCCCGATGGGATTTTTTTGTCTGCTTCGGCAGGTTTGTTTGTATTACTGTCGGTTTTTTTATCAGAAGAACTTTCTGCACTTTTATCTTTATCGCTTTTCTTCTTGGAAGCCGCATTGGGTTGTGACTGTTTGCCTGAATCATCCTTGTCATCTACTGTATTCTGTGTTTGAGAGTATTCGGCAATGGCGGATGTGCCCGCTAATAAAAAAACGGCGCTGATAACTAAAGCTATTATTGAGGCTTTTTTAACTTGAATCATAATGAAACTCCTTGTTATTCAATCGGATGCTAAGCGCTCGGTATTTCCCGAAATTGAGCTTAGATTCATAATAATCCTCCTAATGTTCATGCCGGTCTGTACGTAACCGCACATTGGGCTGTCATTGAGTAAATATCAGCGTTCAGTTGCGTTAAATCGCATAAAAGTACGCAATAACCAATAGGAGAATGGATTCTGTTGCAAAGTATGAGGAATTGCGAAACGCTTAGAACCTGTTCAGGATCTCACTGAAGGGCGCATTGCGGCGACAAAATTGAACTCTGAATCGAACTTAAAATGCTCACATACTTTGAGTATGCTCCGTTTTTTACACGGCGCAAGCGCCTCGCCCTACGGGCCAGCCTTACGGCTGTT
>CAZTCY010000091.1:0-10221 GCA_964612715.1 uncultured Nitrosomonas sp.
CGTAGGGCGAGGCGCTTGCGCCGAGTAAAAAGCGAGCATACTTGCAGTATGTGAGCATTTTGAGTTCGATTTTAACGCAGCAATGCACTCCTCAGTGAGACCTTGAACAGGTTCTTAGTGTTTATGTCTGAATCAATTCACATACGGTACTCAGATCAACTCTGGCCTGGTCGGTAAATTCACGCAGTGATTTGAGGGTGACCTGCTGTGTCAATGCCTCATCATCCCCAATAATCAGCGCATAACGCGCTCCGCTTGCATCCGCTTTTTTCATTTGCAGCTTAAAACTTCCGCCGCCGCAGTGCAGAATAACCCGGCAGTTCGCATCGCGTAAATATTCGGCAGCTTTCCAGGCATACGTTACCGCATGCTCTCCCTGATGCACGATATAAATGTCGGGCACCGGCGGAGTAATCACTCTGCCGCATTCCTGCATCAGCGCCAGCAACCGCTCAACACCCATGGCAAAGCCGCAGGCCGGAGCAGATTTTCCACCGACCTGTTCGATGAGTCCATCATAGCGGCCGCCCGCGCAAACAGCGCTCTGTGCGCCCAATTTGTCGGTGATCCATTCAAAAACAGTGCGATTGTAATAATCCAATCCCCGTACCAGGCGTGGATTGATTTCAAAACTGACGCCCCGGGCACGCAAAATCTGTTGTACCGCTTCGAAATGAAGCCGGGATTCTTCATCCAGGTCGTCAACCAGCCTGGGTGCATCCTCGATAAGGGACTGCATCTGCGGATTTTTGCTGTCCAGAATCCGTAAAGGATTGGTGTGCAGCCGTCTGTTGGCATCTTCATCCAGTGCGCCGGTATGTTTTTCAAAATAGTTGATCAAACGTGCGCGGTGCAATGCTCTGGAATCGGCATTTCCTAATGTGCTGATTTCAAGGCGCAGGCCGGTTATACCGAGCATCTGCCACAGCCGGGCGCACATGAGTATTAATTCCGCATCGATATCCGGCCCGGAAAATCCCAGTGCCTCCACACCCACCTGATGGAATTGCCGGTAACGGCCTTTCTGCGGACGCTCATGCCTGAACATCGGGCCGGAATAATACAACCGCTGCGGGCTGCCGTACAGCAGATTATGCTCGATTACCGCACGAACGCAGGATGCAGTACCCTCGGGGCGCAAAGCCAGACTGTCATTGTTGAGATGATCGACAAAGCAGTACATCTCTTTTTCAACAATATCAGTAACCTCACCGATGGAACGTACAAACAGGTCACTCTGTTCAACGATAGGCGTACGGATATTGCGGTAACCGTACATCGCCAGCCAATCCTGCACGGTGTGTTCGAAGAAATGCCATTGATAGGCTTCATCGGGAAGAATGTCGTTCATCCCGCGAATAGCCTTGATTGTCTTAGCCATCAGCCCGCTTTTCTTGGATATTTTTCTCGGACATAATTTTCGACGATTTGCCGGAATTCGCCTGCAATATTATCGCCTTTCAAGGTCACCGTTTTTTCGCCATCCACAAAGACCGGCGCAACAGGACTCTCGCCTGAACCTGGCAGGCTGATGCCGATATTGGCATGCTTGCTTTCACCCGGTCCGTTCACCACGCAACCCATCACGGCCAGCGTCATATTCTCCACACCGTCATAGTGCTCGCGCCACACGATCATTTCCTCGCGCACATAGGCCTGTATGCTTTCCGCCAGTTCCTGGAAATAGGTACTGGTTGTCCGTCCGCACCCGGGACATGCCGCAACCAGCGGGACAAACGCACGCAACCCCATGGTCTGGAGAATTTCCTGCGCGACAATGACCTCGCGTGAACGTGATCCGCCCGGTTCAGGTGTCAATGAAATCCGTATCGTATCACCGATACCCTCCTGCAACAGTACCGCCAGTGCAGCCGTAGAAGCCACAATGCCCTTGGACCCCATGCCTGCTTCGGTCAATCCCAGATGCAAGGCATAATCGCAGCGCAAAGCCAGTTCGCGATAAACCCGGATCAGATCCTGAACGCCGCTGACTTTGCATGACAACACGATATGGTCACGCGGCAGGCCGATTTCTTCGGCTTTTGCCGCACTTTCCAGCGCAGAGGTGATTAATGCCTCACGCATAACGTAGGCGGCATCCTGTGGATCACTGGATCTGGCGTTTTCATCCATGATACGGGCCAGCATTTCCTGATCGAGACTACCCCAATTGACGCCGATCCGGATCGGCTTGTCATACTTGCAGGCCGTTTCGATCAACGTGGCAAATTGTTCATCACGCTTCCTGCCTTTGCCGACATTGCCGGGATTGATACGAAACTTGGCCAGGGCTTGCGCACATTCCGGATACGCAGTCAGTAATTTGTGGCCGTTGAAATGAAAATCACCGATCAGCGGCACATGACACCCCAGATCATCAAGCCGCTGACGGATGCCTGACACCGCTTTAGCGGCTTCAAGCGAGTTGACGGTAATCCGCACCAATTCCGACCCAGCACGCGCCAATTGGAAAACCTGCTCTGTCGTTGCAATTTCATCGACTGTATCGGTGTTGGTCATCGACTGGACAACGACAGGCGCATTGCCGCCTATTCTGATGGAGCCGACTTTGACACCGACAGAAGCGCGCCGTAGTGACGCTAAATTATACTGAGACATTTTTCATTTTCACTTTCGATTTCATTATCCGGAGAAGAATTCACGCTGAATAAAACGGATTTTATTCAAGCATTAAATGCGCGCTGCCTTTGGTTGGATGCGTATAGGGGCTAATATCAATCGTCCTGTCATTATAATGCAGTTCAACAGCCGATGCTTTGCCGATCGTTACTGACAGCGGTCTTTTACCGCTCACACGCTGCTGCGTTCCACGAACATTGTTCTGATCGAAAATAACATTCTCGTTTCCGTCGATAACTTTAATATGCGTATCCGCCGTAACACTGAAAGCCAGAGTGCCTATGGTATTTAAATTGGCCATTGCGTTCTGCGTAACAACCGATTCTGAAACCCCTCCACCGGGATTGCGCTGAGCCGTCCCGGCAGGATTTGCGGATAATCCCAAGGAAGGCAATGCCAGCTTTAATTCCACGGTAGTCTGGCCATCACCCTGCTGCACAATCTGTTCCTTATCGCTATCGTTCTCTTCGGCTGTCTGCCAAAACGGCAATTGGTTATAACCGAAAAAACCCACAGCCGCTAAAGCCGTCAATAGGATTATTATCTGCAGTAAATTGCCGCCCCCTTTGTTTTCGCGAGAGGAAAGTGCTATTTCCTGAATTTTAAACGGTGTATGCTCAACCTGGGCTGTATGGGTCATACCCGCCGCTCCGGGCAACATCTGCACTGCGGCATGTGCATCGAGATGCATCAGGTTGGCGTAATTACGCACGAATCCGCGCACAAAAGTACGCCCCGGCAACATATCGAAGTCTTCTTTTTCAATCGCTTCAACCTGCTGGGCTGAAATGCGCAACTGACGCGATACATCCTCAATACTCATCTTTCTGGCTATGCGCGCATTGCGCAGCATGTGGCCTACGCTCTGCACAACACTCGCAGCGTCCAGCGTATTCATGTCACGCGTTTCCGCACCCACTTCATGCTTTAAAAAATGACTGATTTCCGGCTCATTATCCGCAACCGGTGTTCTTTCCACCGGCTCGGGCGGGTGATACGTTGTCGATACAGCCTGCGGATCAGGTGTTTCGTTCTTAGGCAGGAAAACAGGATGATCAAGCTTCTGCGCGGAATCCGGTTCAGCGCTTTTGCCGTGATTATTACCGGTATTATCAACAGGATTATTCATTTAGAATCTACCTTCTCTAGCAGCTCTGGCTTCTTTTGAATCGGGAAAATTCTTTTGGAGCTGGAACAGATAACTGTCAGCTGCACGGGTATTGCCCATGGCGCGTTCGATTTGCACTCCAAGCTCAAGACTTTTCACAGTCGGCGGGAATTTTTGCATGAAATCCGTCAATCTGGATTGCGCCATGGTCAACTGCCCCTGCTTGAAATCCATTTCAATCAATCCGACCAGTGCCGGTCTATAACTTGAATGCAGCATGAGCGATTCCCGTAAAAATACCGATGCTTCCGTAAAATTATTGCGTTTAATCTCACAAAGACCTGCGTTCGCATAAGCGATATGGCGGGTCTCGTAGAGGGGATCATTGATTGCCCGCATGAAATGATGAATTGCGCGGTCAATCTGATCAGAATGCCGCTCACATAAAAACCAGCCATAGTTATTATGAATCTCAGGATCGTTAGGTGCATTTCTCAGGGCACGTTCAAAATTGGATTGCGCTTTGCTGTCTTCATTCAACGTCATGTAGATCAAACCGAGCATATTAAATGCGGGTGCATAATTGGCGTTGGCTTTGAGTGCCGCGTTAACTTCTTCCAGCGCGACTTTATACTGTCCCCGGAAAAAATATTCCGCAGCCAGTTCGGTATGAATTTTCGCGCTTTTGGCAATCCGCGCGCTTTCCTGTTCCGGAGTCCGTTTACTTTCGATAGGTTCGTGCACACAGCCTGCGGTAAAAATGCCCAGAATGCAAAAAACGCAAAGCATGCGTATATTTTTCATTCCATACCTCATCGCAAGATCTCCATGGCAATTTTATCCGGATCAACATGGGCTGTACGGCGTGTTTTATCCCGCACCTGCCCGGCCAATTGCCCGCATGCCGCGGCAATGTCATCGCCACGCGTCTTGCGCACTGTAGTCACCAGACCGGCCTGCATCAAAACATCACGAAAAATACGAATCGCCTCGGAAGATGAGCGTTTGAATCCCGAATTGGAAAATGCATTAAATGGGATCAGGTTAAATTTACAGGGTACATCCGCTACCAGTTCCACCAGTTCATTAGCCTGTGCGATACTGTCATTGACACCGTCCAGCATCACATATTCGAACGTGATAAAGTCTCTCGGTGCTACCGACAAATAACGGCGGCACGCCGCCATCAATTCCTTGAGCGGGTATTTTTTGTTAATGGGCACCAGATCATCGCGCAATGCATCATTTGGCGCATGCAGCGATACCGCCAAGGCCACCGGGCAACGCTCGCGCAGCCGATCCATTGCCGGTACCACACCCGATGTACTGACCGTGACGCGCCTGCGCGACAATCCATAGGCATGATCGTCAAGCATCAGGTGTAAAGCCGCAACCACGTTTTCGAAATTGGTCAGCGGTTCGCCCATACCCATCATGACAACATTCGTCACCATACGCTCGACCTGCCGGTCCTGTCCGGGTACCAGCCGATGCGCGTCAACGCTTTCCCTGAGTGTCTTGTCAGCCAGCCACAGCTGCCCGATAATTTCCGCAACCGTAAGATTGCGGTTGAACCCCTGCCTGCCTGTCGAACAGAACGCGCAGGCCAATGCACATCCGACCTGGCTGGAAATACAGAGCGTACCGCGTCCCGATTCGGGTATAAATACGGTTTCAATGCCGTTGTTCTCACCCACAGACAACAGCCACTTGCGCGTACCATCCGCTGAAACGTGATCACGCAGCACTTGCGGCAATTCAATCCTGGCATGGCTGGCCAGTTTATCGCGCAAACCTTTCGACAAATCACTCATCACAGCGAAATCGGCGCTTCCCGATTGATGTATCCATTTCAGGATCTGCTTTGCACGAAAAGGCTTCTCACCCATTTCCATCAGAAAATGCGTAAGACCTTCCCTGTCATAATCCAGCAAATTAACCATCATGTTCTGAACCGAAGACTAACGTGAATAAATCTCCAAGGTGGGGAAAAAGCAGGCGATTTCAACAACAGCAGTTTCAGGCGCATCGGAACCATGAACGGCATTGGCATCAATGCTGTCCGCGAAATCTGCGCGAATGGTGCCTTTCTCGGCTTTTTTCGGATCAGTCGCGCCCATCAATTCCCGGTTTTTCCGGATGGCCTCTTCACCTTCAAGCACCTGAACCATGACCGGCCCGGAAATCATAAAATCGACCAGGTCCTTAAAAAAGGAACGTTCGCGGTGAATCGCATAGAATTGCTCTGCCTCGAGTCTGGAAAGCTGGGTCATACGTGCGGCAATTATTTTTAATCCATTTGATTCAAAACGGGAATAAATCTGACCAATGACATTTTTCGCAACGGCATCGGGTTTGATAATGGATAAGGTTCTTTCAATTGCCATCAAATAACTCCAATAAATTAGTAAATTAAAAGCGTATTTTAACAAAAAAAAGAAGCAAATTCTGGAAAAACAGGTTTAATTATTTTTTACGCGCCTGTCGTATTTGAAAATGGCTGTATGTTCAGCATCATGGCACAATTCATACCCGCCTGGCATCGCGTACGCCTTCCTGGGTTGTTTCATCTTAGAACAGGTTCTTAGTGAATCGACTCTCGACTCACCCGGCTTCAGGCCCTGCACCGGACAACATTTTTTCGATATGTTTTTCAACGTCTTCCCTGCTGAATCCGATTGCACTGGCGACCCGATCCGCGTGACTGACCCGGGAAATACCGTCAATCAGACGATGCGTAGGTCCCTGTGCAGCAAATTCAACCTGCAGATAACGGCCGATGCCGTCGCTTTGCAGCCGCTCACAGAGCTCATGGTTATGCGTAACCAGCAGCGTACTTGCACCGAGGTGATGAAAACCTTTCAGAATGTATTCCGATAAAGTCATTTTCTCTTCAAAAGTAGTGCCTTCGGATAATTCATCGAGCACAACCAGGCTGCGTGGTGTTGTGTTAAAAAAGATTTCACGGGTGCGTTTTAATTCATGGCCGAAACGCCCTATCCCGGCACCCAGCTGGCCCGGGTCGGGAACCTGATAGTAAAGATGCTCAACCGGAACCAGCTGGGCCGATGTTGCAGGAATATAACAGCCGATCTGCCCGAGCAGCTGTATCTGGGCTATGGTTTTACAATAAGCGGTTTTACCGCCGCTGTTGGGCCCGGTGATAATCAGCAGCCTGCCAGCGGTATCCAATGTGATAGCGTTAGCCACATAATCCGGTTTCTCATCGATTAACAACGGATTCTTTGCATCAGCCACGATGAGCACGTGATGCGGCTCATCCCGTACCTGGGGTAATACCATGACCGCATTCAGCGCTTGCCGATAACGGATAAACGACATCAGCTCATCGAGCCTACCCAGCGCTTCAACAGCCTTCGCCAGATCCGCGCTTTCCCTGAATTGCCTGCGCAGCGGATAGATCACCGCGTCGCGGTCAGACGCGCCCATCGCCAGCAAAACAATCGGAAAAACCGGAACCGTTAATACCATGATGCCATAGCCGATATACGAGGCGCCCAGTTCCGGTGCCATGATTTCGAAAAAAAACATAATCGCATACAACGCCGCAACAAACACCAGTGTGGGTATCCATTTAAAAATGGAAGGCTGGAAGCGTGGCAGTGGCAAGAAGCGTGGCTTTTCCGATCGTGTTTTAAATTTATCATTCGCCAGATAAACCGGACCCCGCATTAACTGATAAATGCGGGATTGTTCAAAACTCCGAATCATTTCAATACTATCGCGCAGATAGCGGCTTTCAGGCTGCGGCAGTTCTTTGGCGTCTTCGACCATCTCCACAGCGTAACGCGTTCCTTCACGGTATTGCAGATAACCGTAACCCCCGAATTCAAGCCTGCCCGTCCGTTCAACCGGCACATCCGTCGTCAGTCCGCCGGAAAATTCACCATAGAGTAAATATTTGAGCGTATGTTCGTATCGGGCTCTTCTGGCAATGTAGTTTTCAAACGATTCCCGCAATTGCGCATCGGATTCTATTTCGCGCAACGCGTCCTGCTTGTGCTGCAGCAACTGCGCGTCAGCCAATGGCCTGGTCAGTGACCGGTACAAATGGAGCCGGCCGGTTTCCGTGCGTGTATGATCGATTTTGACGAATAATTTGTCGGCTTCGATGGCGGCATATGTTTTCGGATCGATCGCGCCATGATCGGATTCGGTCGGCCGGAATGCTTCCAGCATGGCCGGCCGTTCTCCACTGGATAGAATGAACGGATGATACTTCATCGCTGCTGCTGTTTCCCCGTGCGTATTAATGCTGGAATTATTCATGTTTTGGTAATCTGGGCTAATCATTTTATGTGAATGTGTACAATACCGCTTTTAGAACCTGTTCAATATCTCACTAAAGGGCGCATTGCGGCGTTAAAATCGAACTCAAAATGCTCACATACTTCACAAGTATGCTCCGCTTTCTCGTTCAATTTTGCCTTGCACTGCCCCCCCTTGATCGAGATCTTGAACAGGTTCTGAGAGAAATAGCAAAACAACAAAAACTGCCTTTTTATTTTACATCGCTCGTCTTTAACTATGCAGCAATCCAGGAAATTTCTTCGATTCATTGTGACAGCCGGTTTTCTGGCTTTGACTGCCGCCGCAGCCTGGTATTTTACCCGGCCTGGCCCAGTGGAAGTGGAAATCAGCGTCATTCAATATGGCCGCGTTGAAACGACAGCGGTCAATACACGCGCAGGAACCATCAAAGCCTGCCAGCGTGCCAGCCTGGCCCCGGCATTTGGCGGCCAGATTACAAACATTCTGGTTAAAGAAGGTGATTATGTTGAAAAAAACCAGATTTTACTTGAATTATGGAATGTCGATCTGGTTGCACAGCAAGAACTGGCCGAACGCCAGTTATCCATGTCCCGGCAGCGTGAGCGCGAGGCATGTATTCTCGCCGAAAATGCCTGGCGTGAATCATACCGCACCCAGCAACTGATTGATGAAGGATTCATCAGTCCGCAGCGCGCTGAAGACGCGGACGCCAACGCGCGCGCGCGTCAGGCAAACTGCGACGCCGCACGGTCGGACATCAAACGTGCCCAGGCACAGGTCGACGTGGCCAAAGCCGGTTTGGAGCGCACTGTTCTTAAAGCGCCTTTTTCCGGTGTCATTGCCAAAATAACCGGTGAAGTGGGTGAATATGCCACACCTTCTCCGCCAGGCATTCCCATGCCGCCGGTGATCGATTTGATTGATAACCGCTGTCTTTATGTCCTCGCGCCGATGGATGAAGTCGACGCACCGAAAATCAAACTCGGTCAACCTGCGCGCATCACGCTGGATGCCATGCCGGATAAGGTTTTTCACGGCAATGTGAGGCGCATCGCACCTTATGTGACTGAAATTGAAAAGCAGGCCAGAACCGTGGATATTGAAGCCGGTTTTAATGCCATACCGGAGAACAATCTGCTAGCAGGCTACAGCGCGGATATTGAAGTGATTCTGGACAGTCACGAGCATGTCCTGCGCATTCCGACACAAGCCATACGGCAGAATAACAAAGTCTGGATTATCACTGCAGAAAACCGGCTCGCTGAACGAACGATCGAAACAGGATTAACCAACTGGAGTTATACCGAAATCGTAAGCGGATTAAACGACGGCGACCGGGTGCTGGTTTCGTTTGATCTGGAAGAAATCAAACCGGGCATTCTCGTTCGCCCCAGGCCGGAAACTGTAACGCAATCATGATTCGTCTGACCGGCATTACGCGCCTTTTTCACATGGGCGACCAAATCATCCGCGCGCTGGACCATGTTGATCTCGACATTGCGAATGGAGAATATGTTTCAGTCATGGGGCCTTCCGGTTCCGGCAAATCGACCCTGCTGAATGTGATCGGCCTGCTGGACAGGCCCGATAGCGGTAATTATGAACTTGACGGCAAAATGGTAACCGATCTGTCTGAAGCTGAGCAGGCCAGGATCCGCAGAGAAAAAATCGGCTTTGTATTTCAGTCATTTCATCTGGTGCCCCGGATGACGGCGGCCGAAAATGTCGAATTACCCCTCATTCTGGCGGATATCGAACCCAGAGCGCGTAAAACACGTGTTGAACAGGTATTGCACGCATTTAACCTGTCCGATCGCGCACAGCACCGTCCGGCAGAATTGTCCGGCGGACAACGGCAACGCGTCGCCATTGCACGCGCCACCATCCTGCAGCCTACAGCCATTCTGGCCGACGAGCCCACCGGCAATCTGGATCACCGGATCGGCACCGAAGTCATCACATTATTGGAAAATCTGCATAAAACCGGCACAACCCTGATTATCGTCACACATGACCGCGAACTCGGCGACCGGGCACAGCGACAAATCATCATGCGCGATGGAAAAATTCATACGGATAAACGCATGCATGACATTGACTGATACATTCCATCTGTCCATCAAAACCATTCTCAGCTACCGGGTTCGCTCAGCGCTGATCATTCTCGCCATGGCGCTGGG